>JACZWD010000097.1 GCA_022572335.1 Pseudomonadota bacterium | reverse complement strand
GGGACAGCGAGGTGAAGGCGTTCACGGTCACGCCGGCGGGCGTGCCGTCCGGCATCAGGCCGGTGACCACGGTGACGCCCGTGGCAAAGCGCCCGAGGGCACCGCGGAATCGGCGCGAATCCGACGTCACGCCGCCATGTCCCCACCGGCAGGCCGCACCGTGACGCCCGGGGGCCGTTGGTCACTGGAAAGCGGTCGGGGGAACAAAATGCGCATTCGCGGCGATGGTTTGCGATTTGTTGAGGGTCGAGTGCGTAATCTTCACGAAGGTTAAAGACTATAGCCGGCGGGCAAGAGAAGACAATGCGCACGTGGCTGCGTGTGCGTGGCCCCATGGGCGTGCCCGGCGAAAGATTCTTGAGGATTCCGCATGTTCTTCGCCATCGGAGCGGTGATCGTCTTCGCCAGCGTGATCGGCGGGTATATGGCGCCCGGCGGCCACCTGGCGGTTCTATGGCAGCCCTTCGAGTTCGTCATCATCTTCGGCGCCGGCATCGGCGCTTACCTCATCGCCAACGCCAAACCGGTGCTGGCGGGGACGGGAATGGCGTTAGGCACCCTGCTCAAGGGCCCCAGATACAACAGGGCCGCCTACATGGAACTGCTGGGCGTCCTCTTTGCGCTGTTCAAGCTGGCCAAGAGCAAGGGCGATCTGGCCCTGGAATCCCACGTGGAAAATCCCGAGGAAAGCCCGCTGTTCCAGGAATTTCCCACCTTCGTCAAGGACCACCACGGGCTGGAGTTCGTGTGCGACTTCCTGCGCCTTCTCACCCTCGGCACCAAGAACGCCCACGAGGTCGAGGCGATCATGGATCAGGAGCTTGAGGTCCACCACGGCGCGCTCCATGCCGTGTCCGGAGCCCTGCCTACCATGTCCGACGGACGGCCGGCGCTGGGGATCGTCGCCGCCGTGCTCGGCGTCATCCACACCATGGGTTCCATCACCGAGCCGCCCGAGGTCCTGGGCCACCTCATCGGCGGCGCCCTGGTCGGAACCTTCGCCGGGATTCTCATGTGGTACGGGCTTGTGGGCCCCGTTGCCAACTCCGTCGAGCAGAGCTTCAACGCCGACTCCTCGTACCTGACATGCATCAAGACGGGCATCATCGCCCACATGCAGGGGTATGCGCCCCAGGTGTCCGTCGAATTTGCCCGCAAGACCCTGAATTCCAACGTCCGGCCCACTTTCAGCGAAGTGGAAGAAATGGTGCAGAACCTGCCGTCGGCTGGATAGTCCCGGCCTGGAGGAAATCCGGCGCAAGCGGCTCCGCGGGGAATCGGAGCCGAAAAATCCCAGCGCACCGAACGGCAAGCCCGCCGCGGCCGCAATGCAACCGGCCAAACAGCAAAAAAACTCCGCCCCGGCCGCAGACGCGCCGGTCGAAACCAGGCAACTGCTTCCGGGCCTGGAACAAATCCGGCGCAAGCAACTGCTCGAGGAATCCCAATCAGGCCTGACCACCCAGTCCGGAGAGACGCCTGAAGACTCCACCGTGTTGTGTCCGCGCCTGGAGGAAATCCGGCGCCGGCGGCGTTTCGACTAGATCGCCCTCGTACAGATCGCCCTCGTACAACACGGGCGGTTTCCGAAAATTGGGAAAATATGCTATCTGGGAGGGGCCCGGCGGCGGTTGGTCTTTGCCCGAAATGAAGCACACACCCTTTCACGCCACCCAGTTCTATTTCGCCACCGCGCCCCTGCCGTGTCCGTATCTTCCCGGGCGGGTCGAACGCCGGGTGGTGACGGAGCTGCTGGGCCGCGACGTGGCCGCCCTGCATGACGCGCTCTCCTTGGCCGGATACCGGCGCAGTCACGGCATCGCCTACGCGCCGGCCTGCCCCGATTGCACGGCCTGCGTCGCGGCGCGGATCGTCGTCGACGGGTTCACGCCCTCGCGCTCCCAGCGCCGCGTGTGGAAAATCAACGCCGCGGTCCAGGCGGAAGAGACGCACGGCAATGCCACGGAAGAACAGTTTGCCCTGTTCGCCGCCTACCAGAATTCCCGGCACGCCGACGGCGCAATGGCCAGGATGGACCTTCTCGACTACCGGGCGCTGGTCGAAGACAACCCCGTGGATACCGCGATCATGGAATTCCGCGACCCCGACCGCAGCCTGCTCGGGACCTGCGTCGTGGACCGTCTCGGTAGCGGGCTGTCGGCGGTCTACAGTTTTTTCGACCCGGCGCTCGCCCGGCGCAGCCTCGGGACCTACATGGTCCTGTGGATGGTCGAACGGGCGAGGGCCCTGGGTCTCCCGTATGTGTATCTGGGCTTCTGGGTCGCTGGCTGCGCGAAGATGTCCTACAAGGCCAGCTTCCAGCCCCTCGAGGGATACACGCCGGAGGGATGGCGGCCCCTGCGGCCGGGGGATTGGGGAAAGGCGCCGGCGCCGTAGGACACAAAGTCAAAACGACCCGTCGTGACTTCGCCCATGCCGATCATCCGAACCCGTTGGTGCGCGGGAAGCCTTTGGGCGGCAGGCGTCCCGCCTGGCCGCGCTTGCCCAGCCAGGGCGTGAGCGCGGTTTCCGTGCGCCTGCGGTTGCGCCCGACGCGCCAGGCGAGCCCTTCGCCGAGGGTCAGGGTCTTGATGTCGGCCAGCTTTCCCCCCTTCCGGTAACGCTGCACGATGACGCCGCGGCCCCGGCCCATGACCGGCAGGTCGTCCAGCGTGAAGATCAGAAGCTTGCGATTCTCGCCGACCACGGCGACGGCATCGGCGCCCTCGACGACGGGGGCGCAGGCCGCCGCTTCTTCGCCCGCGGCCAGGTTCAGCACCTGCTTGCCGTTGCGGGTCTGGGCGATGACCTCTCTCTCGTCGACGACAAAGGCGCGCCCGCAATCCGATGCCACCACCAGCCGCCGTCCCGGGCGGTGGACGAACATGTTCACCACGGCGTGCTCGTTGGGCAGGTCGATCATCAGGCGCAGGGGCTCGCCATGGCCGCGGCCGCCCGGCAACTTGTCGCAGCCGAGGGTGTAGAAACGGCCGTTGGTGGCGAATATCACCAGCTTTTCCGTGGTCTGAGCGTGCAACACGAAGCGGCCGCGGTCCCCTTCCTTGTATTTCATTTCCCGGGGATCGGCGATGTGGCCTTTGACGGCGCGGGTCCAGCCCATCTCCGAACAGAACACGGTGATGGGCTCGCGCTCGATCATGGCTTCCAGCGGCACCACGACGGCCGCCGGCGGCTCGCCGATCTCGGTCCGGCGGCGGCCCAGTTCGGTGCCGGGGCCGAAGCGTTTCTTGATCTCGCCGATCTCGTCGCGGATCACCCGCCAGCGGTGCTTCTCGTCGGTGAGGAGGTTCTCGATCTCCGCCTTTTCCGCCGCCAGCGCCGTGTTCTCCTTTTTGATCGCCTCCTCCTCCAGCTTGCGCAACTGGCGCAGGCGCATGTTCAGGATGGCGTCGGCCTGCACCTCGCTCAGGTCGAAGGCGCGCATGAGCTTGCCCTTGGGCTTTTCGTTGTCGCGGATGATGCGGATGATCTCGTCCAGGTTCAGGTAGGCGACCAGCAGTCCGCCGAGGATCTCCAGCCGCCGCCTGATGTTGCCCAGGCGGTGGTGGCTGCGGCGCACAAGGACCTGGTGGCGGTGGTCGAGGAACGCGGTGAGGACTTCGCGCAGGGTCATCACCCTGGGCGTGTTGGTGGCATCCAGCATGTTCATGTTGAGGCCGATGCGCACCTCCAGGTCGGTTTGCCGGAAAAGCTGCTCCATCAGCATTTCGGGCTCCACCATGCGGCTTTTCGGCTCGAGCACCAGGCGCACCAGGGTCGTGCTTTCGTCCCGCACGTCGGCCAGCAGGGGAAGTTTCCGCGCCGCCAGAAGCTCGGCGATCTTCTCGACCAGCCGCGACTTTTGCACCTGATAGGGAATCTCCGTGACCGCCACCTGGTACTGGCCGCGGCCGGTCTTCTCGACTGCCCATCTGGCCCGCAGGCGCATGCTGCCGCGCCCGGTGCTGTAGGCTTCTATGATATTCGCCCGTGTTTCCACCAACACGCCGCCGGTGGGGAAATCCGGACCGGGTATCAGGTCCACCAGCTTGGCGATGGTGGCCTTGGGGAATTTGATCAGATGGACCAGGGCGGCGCACAGTTCGCCCACGTTGTGGGGCGGAATGTTGGTCGCCATGCCCACCGCGATGCCCGCCGACCCGTTGGCCAGCAGGTTGGGAAAGCGGGCCGGCAGCACCACCGGTTCATCGTCTTCGCCGTCATAGGTGCGGCGGAAATCGACGGTGTCCTCGTCGATGCCTTCCAGAAGCGCCCAGGCGACGTCGGTCAGCCGCGCCTCCGTGTAGCGCATGGCCGCCGCGTTGTCGCCGTCGATGCTGCCGAAGTTGCCCTGCCCGTCGACCAGCGGATAGCGCACCGCGAACTCCTGGGCCAGGCGCACAAGGGTATCGTAGACGGCGGCATCCCCGTGGGGGTGGTACTTGCCGATGACGTCGCCGACCACGCGGGCGCACTTCTTGAACCCGGACGCCGGGTCCAGCTTGAGCTGGCGCATGGCGAACAGGAGCCGCCGGTGCACCGGCTTCAAGCCGTCGCGCACGTCGGGAAGGGAGCGCGCCATGATGGTGGACAGCGCGTACGACAGATACCTCTCGCCAAGGGCGTCGACGAGGGGGGTGTCGCGGATGTCTCCGGCCGGGGCGGTTTTGCTCATGGTGGTCCCTGGTCCGTCAATGCCGGGTCAGCTACTAGATATAGTATCCCATCCCGCGGAATGGTCAATCCGTCGCGTTTGACGCGGAATCGCGTGTCTTCGCCGGCCATCCCGCGCGCGTTAATGGCGGCTTCGGAACAGATGGGATGGCGTCGCGCGTTTTTCCAATTCCCGGCGCCACCGTGGCCGCCGCGGCGTCCGGGATTTCCGCCAATCACCCGCGGTGCCGGAGGCCGGCGGGCGCGTCCCCCGCATACCGTAACCGGGGGGACACCTCTCGTATCCCCCGGTGGCCGCTGATAGGATTTCGTGCTAGCGTTGCGCACCCGGCGGCCCATCGCATGTTCGGGACCCCGTTTGGCCGTCGGCGAATTCGTTGTCTTGGGTGGTCGACGGCCGGCGAAAGGGGGCGGGCGCCGATGCAGCCGCAGCATCTGAAACGCAAACTCGTCGCCGTCATCGCCGCCGACGTGGCGGGCTACACCCGCATGATGGGGGCGGACGAGGACGCCACCATGGAGGCGTGGTGGTCGCACCGCAAGGAACTGATCGACCCGACGATCGCCGGCTACGAGGGCCGCATCGTCAAGCATACGGGCGACGGGTTTCTCGCCGAATTTCCCAGCGTACTCGACGCCGTGCGCTGCGCCATCGCCATGCAGTCGGAGATGGCGCGGCGCAATGCGGACGTGCCCGAAGACCGTCGCATGCGGTTCCGCATGGGCGTCAACCTCTGCGACATCATGTCCGACGACGAGGATATCTACGGGGACGGAGTCAACATCGCCGCCCGCCTGGAGTCCCTGGCCGAGCCGGGCGGCGTTGCCATCTCGGGCGCGGTCCACGAGCAGGTCCGCGGCAAACTGGACTTCTCCTGGGAGGACCTGGGCGAGCAGAGGGTCAAGAACGTGGCCGAGCCGGTGCGGACGTACCGGATGACTCCGCAAACGGGCGCCGCGCCCGCGCCCAGTGCGCCGGGCCGGAGGATTGCGCCCGGCCGAAGAAAGGTATGGGCCGTGGCGGGCATCGCGGCCGCGTTGGCTGTCGCCGCCGTCGTCGCCGCGTGGTATCTTTACCCGCGTCCCTCACCGCCGGACGCGGACATCCATGCCACGGAGATGGCCGCGCTGGCGCCCCCCGACCAGCCCTCCATCGCCGTGCTGCCGTTCAACAACATGAGCGGCGATCCCGAGCAGGAATATTTCAGCGACGGCATCACGGAAGACCTGATCACCGATCTGTCGCAGGTGCCGGGCCTGTTCGTCATCGCCCGCAACTCGGTGTTCACCTACAAGGGCAAGCCGGTGAAGGTGCAGCAGGTGGCCCGTGAGTTGGGGGTGCAGTATGTCCTGGAAGGCAGCGTCCGCAAGTCCGGCAACCGCATTCGGATCAACGCGCAACTCGTCGACGCCGTTACCGGACGGCACCTGTGGGCGGCGCGCTACGATCGGGAGCTGACGGAAATCTTCGCCTTGCAGGACGAGGTCACGGCGAAAATCGTCGCCGCCCTGGCGATCAAGCTGACGGTGGACGAACGGCAACGCCTGAGCCGGGCGGCCGTGGCGAGCCCCGAGGCCTACGACACCCTGCTGCGCGGGCTCGAACTGTTCCGGCGCTTCACGCGGGAGACCAACGCGGAGGCGCGGGTGCTGTTCGAGAAGGCCATCGCCCTCGACCCGCGGTACGCGCGGGCCTACGCGGACGTCGCCCTGACCCATGGAATGGACGTCACCTTTGGATGGACGGACGCGCCGGAGGCCGCCCTCGCGCGGGGGCTGGAGTTCGCGCGGAACGGGTTGGCGTTGGACGATACCGTGCGCGAGGTCCACTTTGCCCTCTCCAACATCTACCTGCGGCATAGGCGGCACGACGAATCGATTGCCGCGGATCGCAAATCCATCGGGCTCGACCCCAACTATGCGGACGGCTACGCCTCGTTGGCGATTTCCCTTACCTATGCCGGTCGGCCCGAAGATGGCCTGAAGGCGATACGGAAGGCCATGCGCCTGAACCCCCACCATCCGTTCTTCTATGTCTGGAATGTGGGCCACGCCTACTTTCTGATGGGGCGGTACGCCGAGGCGGCCACGGCGTTCGAGAGGGTCATCGAGCGCAACCCCCACTTTCCCGGCGGCCACATGACCCTGGCGGCGACGTATGGCCACCTGGGCCGGACCGCGGACGCCGAATGGGAAGTGGGGGAGACCCTGACCCTGCTTCCCGACTTCTCCCTCGCCGGCGAACGCGGCAAGGCGATGTATAAGAACCCGGCGGACCTGGAACGCTACATCGAAGGCCTGCGCAAGGCGGGTTTGAAATGACGGCGGCGCGTGTCGCCCAGAATTAGCGACCCGTGCGCCCCAGCCGCCCGGCCAGGCGCAGCCGCGCCGGCGGCGGCGGACGGTCGCGCTGGCCGAACACGTGGCGGTCCAGGAAGTAGCCGGTGAGCCTCAGCCCGTCCGCCACCTGGCCGGCGTCCCCCGCCTCCCCCTCGGCGAGCAAAAAGGGCGGCAGCGGCAGAAGCCTGGCCTTGTACGGCTCCGCCGCCGCCCGGGAAACGGCGCGCCCGGACTTGGGCGACACGTAGGCCAGTTGGTCGGTCTGCCCGGTGGCGGCGCACCGGCTGAGGTCGAGGCCGAAGCCCAGTTCCCGGAGCAGGCCCAGCTCCCACTTGACATAGGCGGACGGCCAGGCATCGCTCCCCAGGGCCCCGAGAAACGCCGCCAGCCCGTCGAACACGGCGGCGTGGGGCTGGCGCTCGGGCAGGGCCGCCTCGACGACGGCGCAGGCGGCGCTCAGCCCCGCCAGGCGCGGCGGATCGTCGAGCAGGGCGGCGGCGAAGGTAGCGGTCAGTTCGCAGGTGAACGTGCCCAGATGCTCGGACAACCGGGCGCGCCAGCGGGCCTCAACCCGGTTGCCCGGTTGCAGGACGCCGCGTGCCCGTTTCCCCGCCCCGCCCCGCACCAGCCCGGCATGGAGACCGTGGGCCCGGGTCAGCAGGGTGAGGATGGCCGAGGTCTCCCCGTGCTTGCGGGCGGAAAGCACGATCCCTGCGTCGTTCCACTCCATGGCACGAGTTTACCCGAAGGCCAGTACTCCCTTTCACGATTTCGCGCACCCCCGTTCAGGCGTCGAAGTCCAGGCCCCAGTCGCGGTAGCGCTCCCTGTCCTCGCCCCAGTGCTGACGGACCTTGACGAACAGGAACAGGTGGACCCGGCAGCCGAAGATCTCTTCCAGTTCCTTGCGCGCCGCCTCGCCGAGGGACTTGATCCGCGCCCCGCCCTTGCCGAGAACGATGCCTTTCTGGGTGGGGCGTTCGACGTAGACGACCTGGTCGATGCGGATGCTGCCGTCCTCGTTCTCCCGCCAGCTCTCGGACTCCACGGTGGCCGCGTAGGGGAGCTCCTGGCGAAGCTGCAGATAAAGTTTCTCGCGGGTGATCTCGGCGGCGAGCAGGCGTTGGGGCATGTCCGAGATCTGGTCCTCGGGGAACAGCCACGGCCCTTCCGGGACCCGGGCCGCAAGGTAGGCCATGAGGTCGGCGACGCCGTCGCCGGTGGTCGCCGAAATCATGAAGGTCTCGGTGAACAGGCTCTCTTCGTTGAGCGCCGCGGCCAGCTTTAACAACCCTGGCTTCTTCACCCGGTCCACCTTGTTGAGGGCGAGGATGACCTCGCGCGCTCCCCTCCCCTCCGCCGCGTGTCTTTTGATGCCGTCGATGATGCGCCGGGTGTCGGCGTCCAGGCCCTTGGCGCTGTCGACCAGGAGGACGATGGCGTCGGCGTGCGCGGCGCCGTCCCAGGCAGCGGCCACCATGGCCCGGTCCAACCGCCGCCGGGGCTGGAAGATGCCCGGCGTGTCGACGAGGACGAGCTGGGCGTCCCCTTCCATGCGGATGCCGAGGACGCGGGTGCGTGTGGTCTGCGCCTTGGGCGAGACGATGGACACCTTGGCGCCGACAAGATAGTTGACAAGCGTGGACTTGCCCACGTTGGGGGCGCCGACGATGGCGATAAGGCCGCAGCGGGCGGCACGTTCGGCGGTCATTCGCCTGCCCCGTCCGCCCCGGCGGTCACCTTGTCCAGCATCGCCTCGGCGGCGACCTGTTGGGCGGCGCGCTTGGACGGCCCCGAGGCGGTGACCGTACCCAGCCCTTCCAAGGACACCTGGATCGTAAAGACCGGCGCGTGGGGCGGGCCCTTGCGTCCGGTCTCGACGTACGCCGGCAGGGCAAGGCCATGGGCCTGGGCCCATTCCTGGAGCGCCGTCTTGGCGTCCTGGGGCGGACTCGACTCCTCTTCCATGAGCGGTTCCCAATGGCGGTGGATGAACGCGTGCGCCGCGTCCAGGCCGCCGTCCAGGTAAAGGGCGGCGATCACCGCCTCGCAGGCGTCGGCCAGGAGACTGGGATTCCTGCGCCCTCCCGCCTCCGCCTCGCCACGCGACATGACAAGGTGATCGCCAAGACCGATCCGTTCGGCCACCCGCGCCAGGGCCTCGCGCCTGACCAGCGCCGCATGGCGGCGGGCCAGCGCCCCTTCCTCTTCGTCGGGAAAGCGTTCGTATATCAGGCGGGCCGCCACCAGCCCGAGCACCCGGTCGCCGAGGAATTCCATCCGTTCGTTGGATACCCAACGGTCCGACCGGCTGCGTGCCGCGCTGGAATGGGTGAGCGCCTGCCTCAGGAGGTCCGGCCGGATGAAACGCCGCTCCAGGATTTTCTCGAGCGGATCACGCCCGCCGCCCATGGCACCTATACCAAGGAGCGCTGATCATGACTCATAGAGATCGCGTAGGCGGCTCGTCGGGTAGGAGGAAAGTTGCCGGCGATGCGGTGCATCGTCAAAACTTTTCGACGCCCTCCGACGGGCCGCATACGCGACCGCAACGGCGGCTTACCAAGGCTTTCGGACGGCGTCGCGCACGCTTCGCGATGC
>JACZWD010000096.1 GCA_022572335.1 Pseudomonadota bacterium | reverse complement strand
TGCCCAAAAGACGCGAAAAGACGATCACACGTACCATCCTATTATGATAGAGGGTACTAGCCATGGCCGAATTCACCCATTTGGATTCCGCGGGCAACGCCCGGATGGTGGACGTGTCGGACAAGGACGCCAGCGAACGGACCGCCACGGCCAAGGGCTCGGTGCTCATGCGGCCCGAGACCATGGCCATGATCGTCGAGGGCGGGGTGAAGAAGGGGGACGTGCTGAGCGTCGCCCGGCTGGCCGGGATCATGGGCGCCAAGCGCACGCCCGACCTGGTGCCGCTATGCCATCCCCTGGCGCTGACGGCGATCACCGTGGACCTGACGTGCGACGCGGAGCGCAACGCCGTCGACATCACCGCCACCTGCAAGCTCAAGGGCCGGACCGGCGTCGAGATGGAGGCGCTGACCGCCGTCGCGGTCGCCGCCCTTACCGTCTACGACATGTGCAAGGCGGTGGACCGGGGCATGCGCATCGCCGACATCCGCCTCGTCCACAAGGCCGGCGGCAAGTCGGGGACCTTCACGGGGGAATAGCATGATCTCCGTCGCCGAAGCCCTCGCCCACGTCACCTCCGGCGTCCGCCTGCTCAGCGCCGAACAGGTGGGCGTGGCCGACGCCCTGGGCCGGGTGCTGGCCGAGGACGTCGCCTCCCGGGTCGCCTATCCCCCGGCGACCGCGTCCGCCATGGACGGCTACGCGGTGCGCGCGGCGGACGTCGCCGAGGCGCCGGCCACCCTGAGGCGAATCGGCGAATCGGTGCCGGGGGGCCGCTTCGCGGGCGCCGTCGGCCCCGGCGAGACCGTGCGCATCTTCACCGGCGCGCCGGTCCCCGAGGGCGCCGACGCCATCGTCATCCAGGAGAACACGGAATCGGAAGGCGATTCGGTGACCATGCTGGAAAGCGTGCCGGCGGGCAAATTCGTCCGCCCGGCCGGGCTGGACTTCGAAAAGGACCAGGTCCTGTTGCGCGCCGGCATGGTGCTGACGGCCCGCGACGTCGGCCTGGCGGCGGCCATGAACGTGCCCTGGCTCAAGGTGCGCCGCCGCCCGCGCATCGCGCACATGGCCACCGGAAACGAGGTCGTCATGCCGGGCGAGCCCCTGGGCCCGGACCAGATCATCAGTTCCAACAGCCTGGCGCTGGGCGCCTATGTCACGGTGCTGGGCGGCGAGCCGATAAACCTGGGCATTGCCCGGGACGACGAAGACTCCCTGCGCGGCATGCTGGCGGGGGCGCGCGGCGCCGACCTGCTGGTCACGCTCGGCGGCGCCTCGGTGGGGGAATACGACCTCGTGCGCAAGGTCCTCGGCGACGAGGGGCTGGATCTCACCTTTTTCAGGGTCGCCATGCGGCCGGGCAAGCCCCTGGTTTTCGGCCGCCTCGGCGATGTTCCGGTGCTCGGCCTGCCCGGAAATCCGGTCTCCGTCGGCGTCACCTCGGTGGTGTTCCTGAAGCCGGCGATGGAGGTGATGCTCGGCATCCGCCGCGCCGAAGGCCCGGCGGCCGCCCCCCCGGCGACGGCGCTGCTGGGCCGCGACCTGGGCGAAAACGACCGCCGCCAGGACTACATGCGCGCCACCCTCGACGTGGACGGCGACGGCGCCCTGGTGGCGACGCCCTTCGACGCCCAGGACAGCGCCATGATGGCCGGCCTGGCCAGGGCCGACTGCCTGGTGGTGCGCCCGCCCCACGCCCCGCCGGCCAAGGCCGGCGAGCGCGTCGAGATCATCCGCCTGCGCGAGGGCATGATCTCCGTCTGATCCGCAAACGTGCGACGGCCGGCGACCGCGCGCGGCGCGGCGGGCAAAAAGAATGCTTGACTGGGAATGAGAACCAAACTAGAACATGTGGAAACGTTTGTCTTTTGTTCTATATCTTGTGGGGGGCCGGAAGTTCCGGGCACAAGGGCTGTAACGGCATCGGCGCCGGACCCGGATGAGGCGGTTTCCCGCCATCCCGGCGGCGGCGCCGGACGGCAAATGACGGGGGAGCACATGCTGACCAGGAAACAGTACGAGCTTCTTGTATTCATCAACCAGCGGCTGACGGAATCGGGGGTGTCTCCTTCGTTCGACGAGATGAAGGACGCCCTCGGCCTGCGCTCCAAATCGGGCATCCACCGCCTGATCACCGGGCTCGAGGAACGGGGCTTCATCCGCCGCCTGCCCCACCGCGCCCGCGCCCTCGAAGTGCTGCGCCTGCCCGAGAACATGGCGCCGCCGGCACGGCCGGCGCACGCGGCCGCCGACGGCTTCGCTCCCAACGTCATTCAGGGCGACTTCACGCTGCCCGGCGCCGTGGTCCCGACCGACAGCGAGGCCGTGCACCTGCCCCTCTACGGACGCATCGCCGCGGGCACGCCGCTGGAGGCCCTGCGCGACCATTCGGTTACCGTCGACGTGCCGGCGAGCATGCTGGGGACGGGGGAGCACTACGCCCTCGAGGTCGACGGCGATTCCATGATCGACGCCGGCATCCACGACGGCGACACGGTGATCATCCAGCGCTGCGACACCGCCGACAACGGCTCCATCGTCGTCGCCCTGGTCGACAATTCCGAGGTCACCCTCAAGCGCCTGCGCCGCAAGGGCCATTCCGTCGCCCTGGAGCCCGCCAACAAGGCCTTCGAGACCCGCATCTTCGGCCCCGACCGGGTCAAGCTGCAGGGCCGCCTGGTCGGGCTGATCCGCAAGTACTGATTCCGAAATTCAAGACGACCGGGCCCCACCGGCCGGCACCGTCGCCCGCCACGGCGCAGGCACCGGGAGTCAAGGCGTGCTTTTCCACGGCTTGGGCCGTACCACCCAGGGGCGCCGTCCCCGGTTCCCGTTCACCGTCTCCACCCTGGCGCCGCCCTTTTCCAGCCACAGGGCATGGCCGCCTTTGCGCCACAGGTCGAAGCGGTCGATGACGGTGTGGGGCGACGGGCAGCGCCGCCGCACCGGCACCACGGCGACGATTACGTCGGCCATCGCGCAGTCCTCGGGCAATGCATCGGGCCGCCGCACCAGGGCCACGACCTGGCCCTTGGCCCGGTAAATGCACCCGAGCCCGTCGCAGGTGAGGGCGAGACCGGCGTCGGACCCTTCCCGCGGCCACGCCGCCGCCGTCTCCTGTCCCACCCGGCGCAGCCAGGTCTCGCGGCTGAACCGGGCCGTCCTCAGCGAGGACAGCCAAAGCTCTCCCGCCGCCGCGCGCACCGCCAGCAGTTTGCCGGTGCCATCGACAAGCACATCCGGCGGCCGGACGAGAAGCACGCTTGCCAGGCCCGCGGCCACGCCCACCGCGCCCCACAGCCGCCAGGGGCGCCGCCACAGGCATAGCCACAGCCCGCCGAAGACGACGCACGCCAGGCCCCACATGGGCATGGCGGGGACGATGGTCACCGCGCCCGGCCACGCGGCGACGGTTTCGGCGGTGCGGATCATGACGTCCACGCCCCAGCCCAGGGGCATCAGCGCCACGCTCTCCAGCCCCAGGGGCAGGAGCAGGAAGGCCGCCACCGCCCACGGCATGATCCACAACGCCGTCACCGGCACCGCGACAAGGTTGGCGGCCAGGCCATAGGCCGCGAAACGGTTGAAGTGATAGACCGCGAACGGCGCCGTCACCGCGCCGGCGATGAGCGTGGTCAACGCCACCCCGCCCACATAGAACAGTACGCGCCGCCAAATTACGGGCGGCCCGTCCCCGCCAAGGCGGCGGCGCCCGCGCACCACCTCGTAGCCCGCGATGAGCGCGGTGACGGCGGCGAACGACAACTGGAAGCTGGCCCCGAGCAGGCTTTCCGGGTGCAGGAGCAGGATGATGACGGCGGCCCACGCCACCGTGCGCATGGAAAGGCCCCGGCGATCCAGGAGTACGGCCAACAGCACCAGGCCGATCATCAGGAAGGCCCGCTGGCTGGGCACCGTCGCCCCCGCCACCAGGGCATAGGCGAAGGCCCCGGGGATGGCGGCCGCGGCGGCCCATTTCTTGATCGGATAGCCGAGGGCGAGCGGCGGCACCAGGGCCAGCGCCCCGCGCAGGCCGAAGAACAGAATCCCCGCCACCAGCCCGATGTGCAGGCCGGAAATGGCCAGCAGGTGGGCCAATCCCGAATCGCGCACGGCGGCCATGATGGCGGGCGGGATGGCGCTCCGTTCACCGGTCATCAATGCCGCCGCGACCGCCCCCGCCGGCCCTTCCAGGCCGGAGAGAACGCGCTGGGTGATGTGTTGGCGCACCCGGGCCAGACCCAGCCACAGGGCGTCCAGCCCCTCGTCGCCGCCGCGCGCCAGCACGGTGGCGGCGCCGTAGGCGAAGCCGACGCCGCCGAGACCGCGGAAAAAGGACTGGCGCTGAAAATCGAAGGCGCCGGGCGCGGCGGGCGGCGGCGGCGGCGCGACCACGCCGCGCAGGCGGATCCAGTCTCCCGGGTTCAGCGCGGGCTGCCGGCCGCGCAGGCGCAGGCGCACCTTTTCCGGCGTGCGGTCCGGGTCCAGTCCGCCGATGTGCGGGCGCTCCAGGGTGACCCGGACGCTCCCGGGGAACGTCTCGACGCGGACGACGCGCCCGGTGACGGTGGTCGGGCCGAGGCGTTTCTCCAGCATCGGCGCCGCCACCGCGGCCGTCCGCCACTGGACGACGGCGAAGCCGATGCCAACCACGCCCAGCCCGAGGGCCGCGATCAGCAGCACCGGCAGCCGCCGCCCGGCCACACCGAGGACCGCGGCCGCGGCCACGCCCGCCGCGCCCAACCACAGCGGCGGCTCCACCGCCAGGGCGAAGTACAGCGCCACGCCAAGGCCCAGGCAGACCGGCAACCACAGCGCCCAACGCTCCCGTTCCCCGGCCAGCGCCGCTGCCAGGCGCCCCATCGCGGCACCAAGGGCGGCCTTCGCGGACACGCGCGACCTCGGCGGTATTCGGGGCAGCGATAGTGTCATGGCGGCGCGATACCTGTCCCGGAGGGTGTTCGGGCGCCCCGATTCTTAAGACCCGCCGCCTATTTCCAAAAGCGTGCCGGTGATGAAGGACGCTTCGTCGGACAACAGCCAGACGACCGCCGCGCCCACGTCGTCGGGCAGGCCGGCACGGCCGAGGGGGATCGTCGGTCCGATCCTGTCGATGCGCTCCTTGCCGCCGAAGGGCTCGTGGAGGTCGGTGTCGACGAGGCCCGGCAGCACGGCATTGACGCGAATGCCCTCCCCGGCCACCTCGGAGGCAAGGCCGATGGTCATCGTGTTGACGGCGCCCTTGCTCGCCGCGTAATGGACGCGCTCGCCGCGGCCGCCCTTTTTGCCGGCGATGGACGATATATTGACGATCGCGCCGCCCGACCCGTTGCGGCTTTTCGACATCCGGCGTATGGCCTCCCGCGCGCACAGGAAACAACTGGTGACGTTGATCGCCCACAACCGGTTGAGCATGTCCGCGTCCATGTCGACGACCTTGTCGGCGATCATCACGCCGGCGTTGTTGACCAGGGCGCTTACCGGGCCGAACCCGGCGTCGACCTCTTCGAACATCCGCACCACGTCCTTCTCCACCGACACATCGGCCTGGAAAGCCGCGGCGCGGCTTCCCGCGGCCTCGATACGCGCCACCACCTCGCCGGCCTTGTCGGCGCGTTCGCGGTAATTGACACAGACGGTATATCCCGCCTTGCCCGCAAGTGTTGCGACCGAGGCGCCGATGCCCCGGCTGGCGCCGGTTACGAGTACGATTTTGGTCATTTCTTCCAGTCCCCCCCTGGCACATTGCCCGGTGCGCCAATGAACCGCCGGGCCGTTGGCCGCCGTTTCCCAATTCCGGCGCCGCGCGGATCACCGCCGCATGACCGGAATCAAGGCGGCATGCTCTTGCTGCCAGTACCCTTGGAATGTGTTACATCTCAGCCGCCATTCCGCCAATGCACACTACCACAGATCGTACCATGACGGTGGTCACCCGCTTTGCCCCTTCGCCCACGGGATTCCTTCACATCGGCGGAGCCCGCACGGCGTTGTTCAACTGGCTCTACGCCAGGCACCACGGCGGCCGGTTTCGCCTGCGCATCGAGGACACCGACCGGGCGCGGTCCACGGACGAAGCCGTGGAGGCCATCATCAGCGGCCTCGGGTGGCTGGGCCTGGACTGGGACGGCGACGTGGTGTCCCAGTTCTCCCGCGCCGCCCATCACACCGGGGCGGCCGAACGCCTCCTCGCCGACGGCAAGGCCTACCGCTGTTACTGCACGCCTGAAGAGCTGGCCGAAATGCGCGAGCACGCGAAAAAATCCGGCCGGTCCATGCTTTACGACGGACGATGGCGCGACCGCGACCCGGCGGAGGCGCCGAGCGGCGTCGATCCGGTCATCCGCTTCAAGGCGCCCCGGCAAGGGGAAACCGTGATCCACGACCATGTCCAGGGCGAGGTCAGGGTGGCCACCGACCAACTGGACGACATGGTGCTGCTGCGCGCCGACGGCACCGCCACCTACATGCTGGCGGTGGTGGTGGACGACCACGACATGGGAATCACCCACGTGATTCGCGGCGACGACCATCTGACCAACGCCTTCCGCCAGACCCAGCTTTACCACGCGCTGGGGTGGGAGCCGCCGGCGTTCGCCCACATCCCCTTAATTCACGGGCCCGACGGGGCCAAGCTGTCGAAACGGCACGGGGCCCTGGCGGTGGAAGCGTACCGGGAAATGGGCTATCTTCCCGAGGCGCTGTGCAACTATCTCCTGCGCCTGGGCTGGAGCCACGGGGATGACGAAATCATCGGCACCGAGCAGGCGATCCGGTGGTTCGACCTGGACGGCGTCGGCCGCGCGCCGGCGCGTTTCGATCTCGCCAGGCTGAGCAACCTCAACGGCCATTACCTGCGCCGGGCCGACGACGAAAGACTGACCAGGCTGATTCTCCCCAGGCTTGCCGAGATGCTCGACGGAAAGCTTGCGGAGGATGCGCCGAATCGGATAGAAAAAGGCATGCCCGGCTTGAAAGAACGCGCGAAAACAGTCACGGAACTGACTGAAAATGCAATGTTTTATGCCAGGAAGCGGCCTCAGCCTCTAACCGAAAACGCCGCCCGGGTGCTGGACGGGGAAGCGCGCCGGCGCCTGGGCCGGCTGCGCCGGAGCCTGGCCGCGATCGGGGGGTGGAACACCGAAGCCGTCGAGGCCGCCACCCGCGGCCTGGCGGAAGAGGAACAGATCGCGCTGGGAAAGATCGCCCAGCCGTTGCGCGCCGCGCTGAGCGGCGCCACGGTGTCGCCCGGAATCTTCGACGTCATGGTGGTCCTGGGCAAGGAAGAGACCCTGGGCCGCCTTGATGACGTCGTGGAGAGCCCTTAACTCGTTAAACAAGCGGGCCGCCGCGCCCCCGGTCCGGCGGCCGCCAAGCCAAGGGATTGACATCCGCTCCAACCGCCCACGTCCCGAGGGGAGATGCTTATGAGCACTACGAAATCCGTTGAGCTCGCCACGCCCGCCGCGGAAACGTTCACGCTTACCGAAAACAGCACGGGGCGCACCTTCGAACTGCCGGTGATCAAGGGCACCACCGGCCCCAACGTCATCGACGTGCGCAAGTTGTACGCGGAAACCGGCTGCTTCACCTACGATCCCGGGTTCACGTCGACGGGAAGCTGCGCCTCCGGGATCACCTATATCGACGGCGATGCGGGCATCCTGCTGTATCGCGGCTACCCCATCGAGGAGCTGGCCGAACAGTCGGACTACATGGAGGTGTGCTACCTCCTGCTGTACGGGGACCTGCCGAGCGTGGAGGAGAAGGAGAAGTTCAGACGCGACATCACCTACCACACCATGGTCAACGAGCAGATCACCTACTTCTTCCGCGGCTTCCGGCGCGATTCCCACCCCATGGCGGTGATGTGCGGCGTGGTCGGGGCCCTGTCGGCGTTTTACCACGACAGCACCGATATCACCGACCCGCACCACCGCATGGTCGCGTCGCACCGGCTGATCGCGAAGATGCCGACCATCGCCGCGATGACCTACAAGTATTCCCTGGGCCAACCGTTCATGTACCCCCGCAACGACCTCAAATATTCGGAAAACCTCCTCCACATGATGTACGCGACGCCGTGCGAGTCGTACGACGTCAACCCGGTGCTGGCCCGGGCCCTGCGCCGCATCCTTATCCTGCACGCCGATCACGAGCAGAACGCCTCCACCTCCACGGTGCGGCTGGCCGGCTCCAGCGGCGCCAATCCGTTTGCCTGCATCGCCGCCGGCATCGCCTCGCTGTGGGGTCCCGCCCACGGCGGCGCCAACGAGGCGGTCCTGAACATGCTCGAGGAGATCGGCTCCAAGCACCACATTCCCGAATACATCAAGCGCGCCAAGGACAAGGACGATCCCTTCCGCCTCATGGGCTTCGGCCACCGGGTCTACAAGAATTACGATCCGCGCGCCAAGGTCATGCAGAAAACCTGCCACGAGGTCCTGGACGAGCTTGGCATGAAGGACGAAGCGCTCCTGGAACTGGCCATGGAATTGGAGCGCATAGCGCTCGAGGACGAGTACTTCGTCGAAAAGAAGCTTTATCCCAACGTCGACTTTTACTCGGGCATCATCTTCCGGGCCATGGGCATCCCCACGTCGATGTTCACGGTGCTGTTCGCCGTGGCGCGGACCGTCGGCTGGGTGGCCCAATGGAACGAGATGGTCGAGGACCCGTTGCAGAAGATCGGCCGCCCGCGCCAGCTTTATACCGGCGAGACCCAGCGGCGGTACACGCCGATCGACCAGCGCGGATAACGGCGCCTCCCGCCGCCGACCCAACTCTCGTTTATGAGTACACGACCTACGCCCGCTCGATGAGCTCGATCTTGTAGCCGTCGGGGTCTTCGATGAAGGCGATGACGGTGGTGCCGTGCTTCATCGGACCCGGCGGACGGGGAATGGGCACCCCTTCCGCCTCCAGGCGCTCGCAGGTGGCGTAGATGTCCGGAACGCCGATGGCCACGTGCCCGAAACCGGTACCCAGGTCGTAGGGTTCCTTCCGGTCCCAGTTGTGGGTCAACTCGATCACCGTGTGATCGGCCTCGCCGCCATAGCCGACGAAGGCGAGGGTGAACTTGCCGCCGGGAAAATCCTTCCTGCGCAGCTGCGTCATGCCGAGAAGCCGCGTGTAGAAATCCAGGGACTTGTCCAGGTCGCGGACCCGGACCATGGTGTGGAGGATGCGGAATTGTTTGCTTTCCTGCGGCGCGGCGGCGGCCTCGGCGGCGGTGGTGGACATGGTTTCCCTCCCTTCCCATGGGCGTGCGCAAGGTCTTGTGCTGGCCCGCCAAAACGTATACCCCCTAACTGGCGCCGCACCAAGCCCGCGGGGCGGCGGCGTGCGGGCACGGGGGTCGATGGGGCGATGACGGGCAGGATCAGGACGGCGGTCATCGGGGTCGGCCATTTCGGCCGCTATCACGCCGACAAATACGCCACCTTGGAAGGCTCGGACCTCATCGCCGTGTGCGACACCGACCGCGAGACGGCCGGCGCGGTGGCGGCGAAGCTCGGAGTCCGGGCGGTCTCCGACTACCGCGAGCTGTTGGACCAGGTGGACGCGGTAAGCGTCGTCGTGCCGACCACGGCCCACCGCGAGATCGCCGGGCCGTTCCTGGAAAACGGCGTGCATGTGCTGGTCGAAAAGCCGGTCA
>JACZWD010000095.1 GCA_022572335.1 Pseudomonadota bacterium | reverse complement strand
GAGCGGCCCCGGCATTCCACGTTCTCGATACGATCCGTCTGGTTAGGAACACCCGGATATCAAGGGGGACGGGTCCGTCCCCTAGCCCTTCACGGCGAACGCCAGGTAATTCACGTCCACATCCGGGCTCAGGAACCAGTCGCCCCTGAGGGGCCCGTAGGTCATCCCTTTCAGGGCCACGATCTCGACGCCATGGGCGCTGAGGCCGGCGGCGAGTTCCGATGGCCTGACGAACTTGCGCCAGTCATGGGTGCCGCGGGGAATCCAGCGCAGCACGTATTCCGCCCCCACCTTGGCCAGCGCGAAGGATTTCAAGGTGCGGTTGATGGTCGATACCACCATCACCCCGCCCGGCTTGACCAGGGTGCAGCAGGCCTCGTGGAAGGCGTCCAGGTCGGCGACGTGCTCCACCACCTCCATGTTCAACACCACGTCGAACCGCGGCCCTTCCCCGGCCAGCACTTCGGGCAGGACGCAGCGGTAATCGATGTCGAGACCGCTTTGTGCGGCGTGAACCCCGGCCACCCGGACGTTTTGTTCCGCCGCGTCGATGCCGGTGACGGCGGCGCCCAGGCGCCGCATGGGTTCGCTCAGCAGGCCGCCGCCGCAGCCGATGTCGAGAAGGTCGAGCCCCCGGAACGGCTGGCGGGCCGACCCATCGAGGCGGAAATGGCCGACCACGCGGTCGCGGATGAAGGCGATCCGCACCGGGTTGAGCCGGTGAAGCGGCCTGAATTCACCGTCCGCCTCCCACCAGGCGTCGGCCATGGCGGCGAAGCGGGCGATTTCGTCGGCGGACGCGGTTCCGCTCCGCTTCGTTGGTGTCTTGCGGTGGGGCGTGCGGGCCACCGGTTCCTCCCTGGCAGGCCTCCCGTCGGCAATGAGAGTATGGATAGGCGCCCGCCGCACCGCAACCGGCTCGGTGCAAAGGCCGGCGAAACAGCCGCCTGCATCTCCCAAAGCCTTCCCATGGGGATGCCGTTGCGGTATGGGAAGCCGGGACGACCGTCAGGGAAGATTAGGCGATGGCCCGGATCGTAAAAAAATTCGGCGGCACTTCGGTCGCGGACATCGACCGGATCAAAACCGTTGCCCAACGGGTGAAAAACGAAGTGGATGCCGGCAACCAGGTGGCGGTGGTGCTTTCGGCCATGGCCGGCGTCACCGACCAGCTGATCACCTATGCCAGCGAGATCGGCAGCCGGCACGACGCCCGCGAATACGACGCCGTGGTGTCGACCGGCGAGCAGGTCACCGCGGGCCTTTTGGCGCTGGCGCTTCAGGACAAGGGCGTCGCCGCCCGCTCCTGGCAGGGATGGCAGATTCCCATCCGTACCGACGGCGCCCACGGCAAGGCCCGCATCATGGGCATCGAGATCGAGGAGCTGGAGCGCCGCCTGGCGCAGGGCGAGGTCCCGGTGGTCACCGGATTCCAGGGGCTCGGCCCCGACAACCGGATCAC
This sequence comes from Pseudomonadota bacterium, assembly GCA_022572335.1. Lineage (GTDB taxonomy): Bacteria > Pseudomonadota > Alphaproteobacteria > Rhodospirillales > 2-02-FULL-58-16 > JACZQZ01. Next base: position 8,223 of record JACZWD010000095.1, on the reverse strand, counting down.
CACGTTGGGCCGGGGCGGTTCCGATACCAGCGCGGTGGCGCTGGCGGCGGCGCTGAAGGCCGACCGGTGCGATATCCATACCGACGTGGACGGGGTGTATACGACCGATCCCCGTATCGTTGCCGGGGCGCGGAAGCTCGATAAGATCACTTATGAAGAAATGCTGGAGATGGCGTCCGCGGGGGCCAAGGTCCTGCAGACCCGGGCCGTGGAACTGGCCATGAAGCGCGGTGTGCGTCTCCAGGTTCTGTCCAGTTACGGCGATGGTGCAGGCACGCTCGTCGTTGATGAGGATGAGATCGTGGAAAAGGAAATGATCAGCGGGATCGCATACGACCGGGACGAGGCCAAGATCACCCTCGTCGGGGTCGCCGACCGGCCCGGTGTCGCCGCCGGCATCTTCGGGCCCCTGGCCGAGGCCGGTATCAACGTGGATATGATCGTCCAGAACGTATCGGCGGACGGCAAGGCGACCGACCTGACGTTCACGGTCGCCAAGGGCGATCTGGACCGCGCCGTCCGCGTCGTCGAGGACTTGCGCGACGCCCTCGGGTACGCCGATCTGGTTTACGACCCGAACGTGGTGAAGGTGGCGGTCATCGGCGTCGGCATGCGCAGCCACGCCGGCGTCGCCCAGCGCATGTTTCACGCCCTGGCCGAGAAGGGAATCAATATCCAGGTGATCTCGACGTCGGAAATCAAGGTGAGCGTGCTGATCGCCGAGGAGTACACCGAACTGGCCCTCAGGTCCCTGCACGCGGCATACGGTTTCGAGGACGACTGAGTATGAGGCCAAGGCCCCGACGGCCGCCGGACCCGTGAAGACAACAATCGGAAGTCCTTCCGCCGCCCTGTTAAGAGACGACATGAATACCCGGTGCGGTCACGCCCGGCCCAGTATTCGCGGGAGACTCAAGCCATTCACGAAAGACCATGAAGTGGCGATTTAACGGGTCTTCGACAGCCTGTTCAAGCGCCGGTCTTTCGGTCTTGAATTTTCTCGATAACTGTTGAGAATGGGAGCACTTTTTGTGAGGAAACCCCGGGGCCGGCCGCCGCCTAACCCGTAACCTTGATTTTCTTTGGAAAAGCCGCTGCGGATTGGCCGAACGGCGGCGCGCCCGGACCGGGAGATGGAGTATCCGGGGAAGTTGTGAACGCGAACCAGTCCCCTCCGGAAATTGAAACCGACAGTCGGGTGGAGCACGGGGGCGGCTCGGGTGTCGGCGCGCTCCTGCACGCTTCGCGCCTGCGGTGCGGCGAGGACCTGCGCGACGTGGCGCAGATCCTGCGCATCCGGTATGTCCATCTCGAGGCCATGGAGGCCGGCCGTTTCGAGGACCTTCCGGGACCGGCCTATGCGGTCGGTTTCGTTCGCGCCTACGCCAAGCACCTGGGTCTCGACGCCGATGAAGTGGTCAAACGCTTCCGCGCCGAGACCACGAATATTGGCGAGACTCCCGAACTCAGCTTCCCCGTGCCCGTGCCGGAGGGGGGTATTCCCGGCGGCGCCGTCCTCTTTGTCGGCGTCGTCATCGCCGTATTGGCCTATGGCGGCTGGTATGTCAGTTCGGCCAAAGAGGGCTTCTTCACCGAGCTGATTTCTCCCCTGCCCGACCGTCTTGCCGCGCTGTTGACGCCGGGGGACTCGTCGACCCCGGCGCCGGACACCGCCAAGGAGGATGGCAAGGGAAAGGCGGGGAACGCATCCTCGCCGGCCCCGGCAACCGCGGCCGCCCCAGGTGGGGAAACACCCTCTTTCCCGGAGAAGCCGGAACCGGGGGGCCAGGACCAGACGTCGGACGAGCCTGCCTCTTCGCCGCCCGCGCAATCCGAAACATCGGTCGTCGACACCTCTTCGGCCACCGGACCGGCTGCGGAGGCCGGTCTGCCGGACGCAGCGGAGGCCCGGACGACGGAAACGGCGTCGACGGACGCCGTGCCGGCGGGCGAAGCGCGGGACGCCGGGGAGGGCGCCGGGGCGTCCACCGCGGGCGGCCAGGCGCGCCCGGACCAAGAGAAAGCGGCTGAAAAAGTGGCTGAGAACGTGGCGGCCGGGGACTCCGGGGATGCCGGCGGCGGCCGTGCCGTACCGGCGGCGGCGGCGATGGGCGATTCGCAATCCTCCGGCGATGCGGCCAGGGCCGGAGAACCCTCTCGACCGGCCCGCACGGCGGATGGCGGCGGAGACTCGGCATCCTCCCCGCCCACACCGGCCGCGGAACCGTCCGTGGCGGGGGAAGGCGGGTCCGCTTCGGCGACGGCCGGGGCGCCGGCAGGCGTGACGGCGGCCGCCGGCGGTTCGGGACCCGCGGTCCGGGACGGCGCCGAACCCTCCCGGGAAGTGGCCGCCGTTGCCCCGGCAAACGACGCCTCCGCCGGGACCACGCGGACGGCACGTGTCTTCGGCGCCGACAACTGGGACTCGCGCATCCTGGTGCGGGCCAAGATGAACAGTTGGATCCAGGTTCGCGACGACAACGGCAACAGGCTGCTGCTGACGCGGCTGCTCAGGACCGGCGACACCTATCGGGTTCCCAACCGCCCGGGCCTCAAGCTGTTGACCGGCAACGCCGGCGCCCTGGAAATCCTGGTCGACGGTGAAGCCGTGCCGTCCATCGGTCCCCTGGGCGCGGTGCGCCGGAGCGTGGCGTTGGACATCGAGCGTCTGCGCCAGGGCACGGCGATTATCGAGTGACGCCGGCGGCGGCCGGCCGGTTATGCGCATCGCACGGTCTGTAATACCAAGGGTCGCTGATCATGACCCGACGAGCCGGCTTACCAAGGCTTTCGGCCCGGAGCGTGCGCTGTGGCGATGCGGGGCATCGCGAAGCGTGCGCGACGCCGTCCGAAAGCCTTGGTAAGCCGCCGTTCCGGTCGCGTATGCGGCCCGTCGGAGGGCGTCGAAAAGTTTTGACGATGCGCCGCATCGCCTGCAACATTTCTCCTACCCGACGAGCCGCCTACGCGATCTCTATGAGTCATGATCAGCGACCCTTGGTATAAGGGGTTGATCCTCGGCCCCGCCCTGTCGGGACGTGCCGGACATGCCGTCGCGAAACTTGCCTCGACGACTACACAGACGGGGATTTCGGGGATATAGTCTCAATCCTTTCCGCGCCCCGCGGGTGTCCCGGACGCCCGCGGAGGCCGACGTGGGAACGAACGGTATGTCCGACACCGAGCAGGCGTTTGCGCGGCGCAAGAGCGTCCCGGTCACGGTCGGTCCCGTGGTCATCGGCGGCGACGCGCCCGTCGTCGTGCAGTCGATGACCGATACCGACACGGCCGACGTCGCGGCGACGGTCGCCCAGGTGGCCGCCCTGGCCCGTGCCGGATCGGAGCTGGTGCGCATCACCGTGGACAGGGAAGACGCGGCCAAGGCCGTTCCCCGAATCCGCGAGCGTCTGGACAGGCAAGGTGTCGACGTCCCCCTGGTCGGGGATTTCCACTACATCGGGGACCGGTTGTTGACCAAGTACCCGGACTGCGCCGAGGCGTTGGCCAAATACCGCATAAACCCGGGCAACGTGGGGGTCGGCGAGAAACGGGACCAGCGGTTCTCGACCATGATCGAGGTGGCGCTTCGCACCGGCCGTCCGGTGCGCATCGGAGTCAACTGGGGCAGTCTCGACCAGGACCTGGTGACCCGGATGATGAACGAGAACGCCGCCCTGGCCGAGCCCAGGGATGCGGCGGAAGTGACCCGCGAGGCCCTTGTGGTCTCGGCCCTGTCCAGCGCCGAGCGCGCCGAAGACCTTGGCCTGGGGCGGGACAGGATCGTCCTTTCGTGCAAGGTCAGCGGGGTCCAGGACCTGATCGCCGTGTACAGGCACCTGGCCGCGCGCACCGACCATGCCCTCCATCTGGGGCTGACGGAAGCGGGCATGGGGTCGAAGGGAATCGTTGCCTCGGCGGCGGCGCTGTCGGTGCTGTTACAACAGGGAATCGGCGACACCATCCGCATTTCGCTGACCCCCGAGCCCGGCGGCGACCGGACCCGCGAAGTGATCGTCGCCCAGGAGATCCTGCAGACCATGGGACTGCGCTCGTTTACGCCGCTGGTGGCGGCGTGCCCGGGCTGCGGCCGGACAACGAGCACGGTTTTCCGGGATCTCGCCGAACGGATTCAGGCCCATGTGCGGGCCCGGATGCCCGTCTGGCGTGAGGAGTACGTTGGCGTGGAGACCATGAGCCTTGCCGTCATGGGCTGCATCGTCAATGGTCCCGGCGAAAGCAAGCACGCCGATATCGGCATCAGCCTGCCCGGCACCGGCGAGGAACCCGCGGCCCCGGTCTTCATCGACGGCAAAAAGGCCATGACGCTCCGCGGCGCCACCATCGCCGAGGAGTTCCACAGGATCGTCGACGAATACGTGGAGACCCACTACGAGAGGCGCCAGGCCGGCCAACCCGAGGCGGCGCAGGCCGGGCCCGCGGAGCACGCGGTTCCGCCCGCCGCCGCCCAGTAGGCGGACCGAAGAGGCGATGCCCGCCCTGCAGCCGGTCCGCGGCACCCGCGACATCCTGCCCGAGGAAATGGTGCGCCACCGCCACGTGGAGCAGACGGCCTGCGAGATTGCCGCGCGCTACGGGTTCGCCGAGATATCGACGCCGATCTTCGAGTTCACGGAGGTCTTCTCGCGTACCCTGGGCGATACCTCCGACATCGTGACCAAGGAGATGTATGCGTTCGAGGACCGCAGCGGAGACAGCATCACCCTGCGCCCGGAGTGTACGGCGGGCGTGGTCCGCGCCGTCCTGTCGAACGGCCTCGCCCAACACCTGCCGCTCAAATTTTTCTGCCGCGGACCGATGTTCCGCTACGAGCGCCCGCAAAAGGGACGCCAGCGCCAGTTCCACCAGGTCGACGTCGAGGTGCTGGGCGTCGCCCAGCCCCTGGCCGACGTGGAAATCATCGCCCTCGGGGCCCACATCCTGGAGGCGCTGGGGGTGAGCGAAAAAGTCACCCTGGAGCTGAACACCCTCGGCGACGGCGAAAGCCGCGACGCTTACCGGAAAATACTGGTGGAGTACCTCGCCGAACACCGCGCCCGGCTTTCCGACGACAGCCTTGAGCGGCTGGAGCGCAATCCCCTGCGCATCTTCGATTCCAAGGACCAGGGCGACCGCGCCGTCGTCGCCGGGGCGCCGCTGTTGACCGACAGCCTGAACGGCGCCTCGCGGGAGTTTTTCGACGCGCTGTGCGAGGGGTTGCAGGCCGCCGGCATCGCCTATCGCCTGAACCCGCACCTGGTGCGCGGCCTGGACTATTACTGTCACACCGCGTTCGAGTTCACCACCGAGGCCCTGGGCGCCCAGGGCGCGGTGTTGGCGGGCGGGCGCTACGACGGCCTGATGGAACAGATGGGCGGGCCGCCGATGCCGGCGACGGGCTGGGCCGCCGGCGTCGATCGCCTGGCCATGTTGATCGAGGACCCGGCGCCGCCCGTCCGGCCCATCGCCGTGGTGCCCGTCGGCGACGGTCCGCACCATGGCGCGTTCGGCGTCGCCCAGCGGCTGCGGCGGGCCGGGTTCGCCGTCGATCTGGGGTTTTCCGGCAACCTGGGCAAGCGCATGAAACGGGCCAACAAGATCAACGCCCGCGCCACCGTGTTGCTGGGCGAGGACGAGCTGGCGCGCGGCGCGGCCACGGTCCGCGACATGGATACCGGAGAGCAGTCGGACGTGCCGCTGGCGTCCCTGGAGACCCACCTCGCCCGCTACCGTTAGCGCCGCCATGGCTAAAGTTTCTTTCCCGAAAGGCCGGCCGCTCGTCGTCGGCGCCAACCACCGCTCCAGTTCCCTGACGGTGCGCGATCGCCTGTTCGTGGAGGATTCCGCGGTGCCGGCCTTCCTCCAGCGCCTGCGCCGGTCGGGGGTGGAGCAGGCCATGGTGCTGTCTACGTGCGAGCGCATCGAGGTGCAGGCGATCCATGACGATGCCGAGGACGCCGCCCGGCGTATCACCGAGGTCATGGCCGGGCACGCGGAGTTGACGGCCGCCGACCTCGACGGCCACCTCTACGTTCTGACCGGCGCGGACGCGGTGCGCCACATCTTCACGGTCACCGCGTCTCTCGACAGCCTGATGATCGGCGAGCCCCAGATCCTCGGCCAGGTGAAGGCCGGCCACCGCATGGCCCGCGACGCCGGCATGAACGGCAGCGAACTGGAGGCGCTTTTGCAGGCGGCCTACGGCGCCGCCAAACGGGTGCGCAGCGAGACCACCATCGGCCAGCGGCCGGTTTCCATCGCCGCCGCGGCGGTTCAGGTGGCCCAGGACCTGCACGGCGACCTGAGACGCTGCACCGGCCTGCTGGTGGGCGGCGGCGACATGGCGGCGCTGGTCGCCGACGGCCTTCTTGCCGCCGGGCTCAGCCATCTGACGGTGACCCACCCCAGCGAGGCGCGGGCGGAGGCCGCGGCCCGCGCGCTGGACTGTCACGTGGCGCCCTTCGACGGGCTGGCCGGGCTTTTGGCGGACGCCGATATCGTGCTAACCTCCATGGGCACGCGGCGCCACGTGGTCACCGCCGACATGGTCACCGCGGCGCTCGGCAAGCGCCGCCGCAAGCCGGTGTTCCTGGTGGACACCGCCATTCCCGGCGACATCGAACCGGCGGTGAACCGCATCGACGAAGCCTTCCTCTATGATCTCAACGACCTGGAAAGGGTCGCCATGGAAGGCCGTGCCACCCGCGAGACCGAGGCCGGCGCGGCATGGAGCATCATCGGTGCGGAGGTGGCCGGTTTCCTGCGCGGACGGGCGGAGCGCACCGCCGTCCCCGCGTTGACGCGGCTGCGCGACCATTTCGAGGCGGCCCGCGGCAAGGCCCTGGCCGACGCCGGGAACGACGCCGAGAAGGCGACACGGCTGCTCGTCAACCGGTTGCTGCACGGACCGTCGGAAGCGATGCGCGGGCTCGCCCGCGCGAGCGGCTCCGGCGGCGCCCCGGGCACCGGTACGGGCGACGGAGGCGAATGGGACACGGCCGAACGGGTGCTCGAGCGCCTGTTCGGCCTCGATGCCGGGAAAGGCCCCCCCGACGAAGGGGACGACGGGAAGGAGAAGGCGCAATGAGTCTGGACGCCAAGCTGGACCGGGTTGTCGCCCGCGCCGAGGAACTGAGCGCCATCCTCGCCGGCACCGATGCGCCCCCGGCCCGCGACTTCGCCCGCCTGTCCAAGGAGTACGCGGACCTGATGCCGGTGGTGGACGGCATCGGTGAGCTGCGCAAGGCCAGGGAAGAGCTGGAGAGCCTGCGCGCCCTGATCGACGACCCGGACGGCGAGGCCGACATGCGCGCCCTCGCCGAGGCCGAGTACGGCGAGGTCAAGGAGAGGATCCCCGGGCTCGAAAACCGGCTCAAGGTCTTGCTGCTGCCCAGGGACGAGGCCGACGAACGGAACGCCATCCTGGAGGTGCGCGCCGGCACCGGCGGCGAAGAGGCGGCGCTGTTCGCCGCCGATCTGTTCCGCATGTACCAGCGCTACGCCGAGGTCCGGGGCTGGGGGTTCGAGGTGATGAACGTCAACGAAACCGGCATCGGCGGCTACAAGGAGGCGATCGCGTCGGTGTCCGGGCGCGACGTGTTCGCGCGGCTGAAGTTCGAATCCGGGGTGCATCGCGTCCAGCGCGTGCCGACCACGGAATCGAGCGGGCGCATCCACACCTCGGCGGCGACGGTGGCGGTGCTGCCCGAGCCCGAGGACGTGGAAATCCGCATCGACCAGAAGGACCTGCGCATCGACCGCTACCGGTCCAGCGGTCCCGGCGGGCAATCGGTCAACACCACCGACAGCGCCGTCCGCCTGACCCACCTGCCCACCGGCATCGTCGTCATCTGCCAGGACGAAAAGTCCCAGCACAAGAACAAGGCCAAGGCCATGAAGGTGCTGAAGGCGCGGCTTTACGAGGAAGAACGGTCGCGCAAGGAGGCCGAGCTTTCGGCCACCCGGCACAGCCAGGTGGGCACGGGCGACCGCTCCGAGCGCATCCGCACCTACAACTTTCCCCAGGGGCGGGTCACCGACCACCGCATCAACCTGACCCTGCACAAGTTGGAGCGCATCATGGACGGGGAGATCGACGAACTCATCGAGGCGCTCGCGGCCGAGGACGAGGCCAGCCGCCTGGCGGAGCTCCCGTGATCCCCCCGCACACCGTGGAGGCCGCCTTTTCGGCGACGGCCCGCCGCCTGGCCCGGGCCGGCATCGCCG
>JACZWD010000094.1:3993-9707 GCA_022572335.1 Pseudomonadota bacterium | reverse complement strand
GCGCACGCTCCTAGCCGAAAACCTTGGTAAGCCGTCTCTATGGGTCATGATCAGCGACCCTTGGTATAAGGAGGGCGGGATGGAAATGAAGGTGATCAAAACCGAAACCGATTATCAAGCCGCACTCGCCGGGCTTGGGCGCCTGATCGATCTCGACCCGGATGTTGGCGGGGAAGATGCAGACACCTTGGAACTTTTGGCGCTGCTGATCGAAGATTATGAGGCGAAGCAGTTTCCGATCGGTTTGCCCGATCCAATCGACGCGATCCGGTTTTGCATGGAGCAACGCGGCCTGACGCAGAAGGACCTTGTTCCGGTTATCGGCAGCCGCGGCAAGGTTTCGGAGGTGCTTTCCCGAAAGCGCCCTCTCACTCTTTCGATGATCCGCGCGCTGAATAAGGGACTTGGCATTCCGGCCGAGATACTTGTGGGCGAGCCCGGGGCTTCCTTGGCGGAAGACGCGGACATCGACTGGCAACGGTTTCCGCTTAAGGACATGATTGAGCGGGGATGGATCGAGGCTTCCATGCCCGATGCAAGGGACAGGGCCGAAGAGCTGATAACGGCTTTTCTCGAGCCGGTCGGCGGCCTTCGGCACTCGCCCGTGCTTTACCGGAAGAGTTACCCTATACGGGCCGCCCGGAAGATGAACCCGTATGCCCTGGAAGCCTGGCGTGCACGGGTGTTAAGGCGCGCGCTGGATGAACATCCCTCGGACCATAAACCGTCCCTGATCGACCTTGAATTTATGCGTGACGTTGCGCGGTTGAGCCGCGCCGGGAAGGGGCCGTTGCTTGCCCGTGATTTTCTCAACGGCTACGGCATTATCCTGATCGTCGAGCCGCATTTATCGAAGACGTACCTGGATGGTGCGGCATTTCTGACGCTGTCCGGCAATCCGGTGATCGCGATGACCCTAAGATATGATCGCATCGATAATTTCTGGTTCGTCCTGATGCACGAACTGGCGCATGTATCGAAGCATTTGAGCAAAGAGTCGCCGCTGTTTTTCGATGACCTGGATCCGGTCGCCGAAGTCGAGCCGATCGAGCGGGAGGCGGACGACCTGGCAACCGAGGCTTTGATTCCGAATGATAAGTGGCATGGCAGTGACGCCTTCCATCTCCGTACTGCCCGTGCCGCGGAGGCGTTGGCCGAGGACTTGCGAATCCATCCGGCGATCGTCGCCGGGAAAATCCGGCATGAAACAAGGAACTACAGGAAGTTGAACCGCATGGTGGGTCACGGCCAGGTGAGGAGATTGTTCGAAATCTAACACCAGGAATCACATATCCCGGGTACGCTTCGGCATCTGGATTAGAATCTTAAGGCCGGGACCACGCCCTACCCCCGCCGCCGTGCCTTCTTCCGCTTGCGCTTGGCCTTGGGCGACCAGCCGGCCCCTGCCGCCGCCCGGGGCGCGACGCCGGCCCGGTCCAGGCCCAGCTCGGCGGCCTCGATGCGGCGGATCTCGTCGCGCAGCCTTGCCGCCTCCTCGAACTCCAGCTCGGCGGCCGCGCCGCGCATGCGTTTATCGAGCTCCGCCAAGTGGCTGCGCAGGTCCTTGCCCACCAGGTGCGTCTCGCCGGAAACGCCGGTGTCCACGGTCACGTAATCCTTTTCGTAGACCGAGCCGAGCACGTCGGAGATGGCGTTCTTGATGCTTTGCGGCGTGATCCCGTGGGCGGCGTTGTAGGCCTGCTGCTTTTCGCGCCGGCGGTTGGTCTCGCCGATGGCGTAGTCGAGGGACCCGGTGATGGTGTCGGCATAGAGGATCACCCGGCCGTCCACGTTGCGCGCCGCCCGCCCGATGGTCTGCACCAGGCTGGTGCGGGAGCGCAGGAAGCCCTCCTTGTCGGCGTCGAGGATGGCGACCAGGGCGCACTCGGGGATGTCGAGGCCCTCGCGCAGGAGGTTGATGCCGACGAGGACGTCGAAAACGCCGAGCCTTAAGTCGCGGATGATCTCGATGCGCTCGAGGGTGTCGATGTCCGAGTGCATGTAGCGCACGCGCACGCCGTGCTCGTGCAGGTATTCGGTCAGGTCCTCGGCCATGCGCTTGGTCAGGGTGGTGACCAGGGTGCGCTGGCCCAGCGCCGCGCAGGCCTTGGCCTCGGCCAGCAGGTCGTCGACCTGGGAGTCCACCGGCCGGACGATGCACAGGGGATCGATGAGGCCCGTGGGGCGCACCACCTGCTCGACGAAGACGCCGGCCGTCCGCTCGATCTCCCACGGCCCCGGGGTGGCGGAGACGAAGATGGTCTGCGGGCGCATGGCCTCCCATTCCTCGAACTTCAGCGGCCGGTTGTCGACGCACGACGGCAGGCGGAAGCCGAATTCGGCCAGGGTGGACTTGCGGTTGAAGTCGCCGCGGAACATGCCGCCCAGCTGGGGCACCGTGACGTGGCCTTCGTCGACCATGAGCAGCGCGTTCTCGGGCAGGTACTCGAACAGCGTCGGCGGCGGCTCCCCCGGATTGCGCCCGGTCAGATACCGCGAATAGTTCTCGATGCCGGCACACGAGCCGGTGGTTTCCAGCATCTCCAGGTCGAACGTGGTGCGTTCCTCGATGCGCTGGGCCTCGAGCAGCTTTCCCTGGCGGGTGAATTCCGCGATGCGTGCCTTCAATTCCTCCTTGATCCTGGGCATCGCCTGCTGGAGGGTCGGGCGCGGGGTGACGTAATGGCTGTTGGGGTAGACGACGATGCCGTCCAGGGCCGAGATCTTCTCGCCGGTCAGGGGGTCGATCTCCCAGATGGCCTCGAGCTCGTTGCCGAACAGCGACAAACGCCAGGCCCGGTCCTCCAGGTGCGAGGGGAAGATCTCGATGACGTCGCCGCGCACGCGGAAGGTGCCGCGGTAGAAGTCGGCGTCGTTGCGCCGGTACTGGAGCTCGACCAGGCGCTTGAGCACGTCGGCGCGCTCGACGGTGGTCCCGGGCCTGAGGGACACCGCCATCTGCGCATAGGTCTCGACGGCGCCGATGCCGTAGATGCAGGACACCGAGGCGACGATGATCACGTCGTTGTGTTCGAGCAGCGCCCGCGTCGCCGCGTGGCGCATGCGGTCGATCTGCTCGTTGATGGAGGCGTCCTTCTCGATGTAGGTGTCGGTCCGGGGCACGTAGGCCTCGGGCTGGTAGTAGTCGTAGTACGAGACGAAATACTCGACCGCGTTGTCCGGGAAGAAGGCCTTCATCTCGCCGTAGAGCTGGGCCGCCAGGGTCTTGTTGGGGGCCAGCACCAGGGTCGGGCGCTGCACCCGTTCGATGACGTGGGCCATGGTGAAGGTCTTGCCCGACCCGGTGACGCCGAGCAGCACCTGGTCGCGCTCGCCCCGGTTCAGCCCGTCGGTGAGCGCGGCGATGGCCTGGGGCTGGTCGCCGGCGGGGATGAACTCGGACACCAGGGTGAACGGCCGGCCGCCTTCCACCGGCGGGCGCTTGCCGGGGACGAAGATGGCGCGGCTGGTGAGGAGTTCCGCCATGGCCCTTATATATGCCCAATGGCGCGGGGCTTGCCAGCGCCTTGGGGCGCACGCGGCGTCGCGTCAGCCGGTCTCGGGCGGAACGAGCTTTTCCAGTTCAGCAACCAGGTGCGGCAGGCGCTCGGTTACGGTCCTCCAAACGATATCCAGGTCCACGTCGGGATACGCATGGATCAGCCGGTCCCGCATCCCGGTTATATCGCGCCACGGAATTGCCGACGCCTGCGTTCGGAACCCGGAAGGAACGTGCCTCGCCGCCTCGCCAATGACTTCCAACAGGCGCAGGAGGGCCCGGGATCGCCCCTGGCTGAACGCGACGGCCTTGCGCGCGTAGTCCAGCATGTGTCGAAGCCGGACACTCACGTCATGTCGCGACATATTGCTCCTCGGCTTCGGCAAGAACCTGGTCCCGGAAATACCGGCTGAGGCTTGCGGGGGTGTGCAGATCGACCGCGCGGCCAAGGATTTCCGTCAGTTCGTCGGCCATGGACACGAACTCCCACCCCGGCGTATGTCCGGGCTCGAACTCGACCAGCACGTCCACGTCGCTCTCGGGCGTGAAGTCGTCCCTGAGCACGGAGCCGAACAGGGACAGCCGGCGGATGTGGTGGCACCGGCAGAAGGCGCCAACCTTCGCCTTCGGTATCGCAATGTTCCCGGTCATCGGCCCGATCTTGCTCCCGTCCGTTGTCGCGAAGGTAGCGTCCGCCCTATGCCGTGCCAAGGGCCTTGAAGGCCCCGCCGCGGTTCCCGGTTGCGCGCCCCCTTTGCCCGGCGTAGTGTGCGCCGCCGACCGCCGAACACCCCCGACAGAGAAGAATAGCGAACACGCCATGTCTTTCATCGCCGCGCGACTTTCCCGCATCAAGCCGTCGCCCACCATCGCCGTGACCCAGAAGGCCCGCGACCTGAAAGCCGAGGGGCGCGACGTCATCGGCCTCGGCGCCGGCGAGCCCGATTTCGACACGCCGGCGCACATCATCAAGGCGGCGAAGGCGGCCATGGACAGGGGCGAGACCCGCTACACGCCGGTTGCCGGCACGCCGGAGCTGCGCCAGGCCATCTGCGACAAGTTCAAGCGGGAAAACGGACTGGACTACACGCCCGACCAGGTCACCGTGGGCTGCGGCGGCAAGCAGATCATCTTCAACGCCCTCATGGCGACCCTCGATGCCGGCGACGAGGTCATCATCCCGGCGCCGTACTGGGTCTCGTACCCGGACATCGCGCTCTTGGCCGAGGGCAAGCCCGTGGTTGTCCCGTGTCCGGTGGAGGGCGGCTTCCGCATGCGTCCGGAGGACCTGGAACGGGCGATCACGCCAAGGACCAAATGGCTGATCCTGAACTCGCCGTCGAACCCCAGCGGGGCGGCCTACACCGAGGCCGAAACGAAGGCCCTGACGGACGTCTTGATGAAGCACCCCCAGGTCTGGGTGCTGACCGACGACATTTACGAGCACATCGTCTATGACGGTTTCACCTTCGTCACCCCGGTCCAGGTGGAGCCCGGGCTGTATGAGCGCACGTTGACGCTCAACGGCGTCTCCAAGGCCTACTGCATGACCGGCTGGCGCGTCGGCTACGGGGCGGGCCCCGTCGACCTGATCAAGGCCATGAACAAGGTGCAGTCGCAAAGCACCACCCACACCAGCTCCATCTCCCAGGCCGCGGCGGTGGCGGCCCTCAACGGTCCCACCGACTTCATCGCCAGGAACACCGCCATCTTCGAGGAGCGCCGGGACCTGGTCGTGGCAATGCTCAATCAGGCCAAGGGGCTTTCGTGCCCGACGCCGGAAGGCGCGTTCTACGTCTACCCTTCGTGCGCCGGCGCCATCGGCGGGACCACGCCCGAAGGAAAGACCATCGCCACGGACGACGACTTCGTCGGCCACCTGCTGGACGCGGAAGGGGTGGCGGTGGTGCAGGGCGCCGCCTTCGGGCTGTCGCCCCATTTCCGGGTCAGTTACGCCACCTCGACGGAGGTCCTGGAGGAGGCCTGCGCGCGCATCCAGCGCTTCTGCGCGGCGCTGAACTAATACCAAGGGTCGCTGATCATGACTCATAGAGATCGCGTAGGCGGCTCGTCGGGCAGGAGGAAAGGTGCCGGCGATGCGGCGCATCGTCAAAACTTTTCGACGCCCTCCGACGGGCCGCATACGCGACCGCAACGGCGGCTTACCAAGGCTTTCGGACGGCGTCGCGCACGCTTTGCGATGCCCCGCATCGCC
>JACZWD010000094.1:0-3983 GCA_022572335.1 Pseudomonadota bacterium | reverse complement strand
GGACGAGGCCTGCGCGCGCATCCAGCGCTTCTGCGCGGCGCTGAATTAGTACAACGCCGCGGCCGGCCGGGGGGGCGGTCGGAAAGGGTCCCGCCTCTTTTTCCTTGCATCCCCGGAAAGGCGCTTTACCCTTTTACGGCGGCAAGGAATGCGCACGCCTGGACGTGCCCGAAATCGTTCGCGAAGAGCAAACCCTGGGAGGACCCCGTGACCAAAAAAGAACCCTCGGAACCGCGGTGCGCGGCCATCATCGGGCCCTACTCGAGCGGCAAGACGACGTTGTTTGAAAGCCTTCTCGCCGCCACCGGGGCCCTCAACCGCAAGGGGACCATCAAGGAGGGGAATACGGTCGGCGATTCCACCCCCGAGGCCCGCGCCCGCCAGATGAGCACCGAGCTGTCCGTCGCCAGCACCGAGTACCTGGGGGACAAGTGGACGTTCATCGACTGCCCGGGGTCCATCGAGCTGATTCAGGAGGCCTTCAACGCGCTGATGGTCGTCGACGCGGCGGTGGTCGTCTGCGAGCCCGATGCGGCCAAGGCGCTGACCGTGGCCCGGCTGCTCAAGTTCCTCTCCGACCGGAAGATCCCCCACATCATCTTCATCAACAGGATGGATTCCGCCGAATCCAGCGTCAAGGAGACGCTGGAGGCGCTGCAGGGCGTTTGCGAGCATCCCCTGGTCCTGCGCGAGATTCCCATCCGCGAGGACGGGCACGTCACCGGCCACGTGGACCTGGTCAGCGAGCGCGCCTTCCGTTGGAACCCGGACAATCCCTCGGACCTTATCGAGGTTCCCGATTCCGTGCAGGACCGCGAAAAGGAAGCCCGCAACGAGATGCTGGAGACCCTGGCCGACTTCGACGATACCCTGCTCGAGGAACTGCTCGAAGACGTGGTGCCCTCCACCGATGAGATTTACCAGAACCTGACAAAGGACCTGCAGGAGGCGCTGATCGTGCCCGTGTTCTTCGGCTCGGCCCTGCACGACAACGGCGTGCGCCGCCTGCTGAAGGCGCTGCGCCACGAAGCCCCCGGGCCGGCCGTCACGGCCAAACGGCTGGGCATCGATCTGTCGGCGGGGACGGCGCTGGGCCAGGTGTTCAAGACCGTGCATGCCGGCCACTCGGGCAAGCTGTCGTACGTGCGCGTGTGGAGCTCGGAAATCACCGACGGCATGACCCTGAACGGCAACCGGGTCAGCGGTGTCTACCGCATGTTGGGAAGCAAACAGGACAAGGCGGCCAAGGCCGGACCCGGCGAGGTCGTGGCCCTGGGCCGCATGGAGAGCATCGCCACCGGGGCCCTCGTCTCGCCCACCAGGGAGGAGAAGACGGGCGGTACGCCGGACCCCTTGACACCGCTGTATTCGCTTTCCATCCACGCCCAGCAGCAATCCGACGAGGTCCGGCTGACGGGCGCGCTGGCCAAGCTGATGGACGAGGATCCCTCGCTATCGTATGAGCAAAAGCAGGAAACGGGCGAGCTCCTTCTGTGGGGGCAGGGCGAGGTGCACCTGCAGATCGCCCTCGACCGGTTGCGCAGCCGCTACAACCTGACGGTCACCTCGCACCGGCCGCAGGTGCCCTACAAGGAAACCATCCGCAGGTCCTTCTCCCAGCACGCCCGCCACAAGAAGCAAAGCGGCGGCCATGGCCAGTTCGGGGACGTGCACCTGGACATAAAACCGCTGCCCCGGGGATCGGGCTTCAACTTCGCCAATTCCATCTCGGGCGGCGTGGTGCCCAGGCAGTACATTCCCGCCGTCGAGGCCGGCGTGCGGGATTACCTGCACCGCGGCCCGCTGGGATTCCCGGTGGTCGACATCGCCGTCACCCTGACCGACGGCCAGTACCACTCGGTGGACTCCTCCGACATGGCGTTCAAGGCCGCCGCCCAGCTGGCCATGCGCGAAGGCATGCCCAACGGCCAGCCCGTGCTGCTGGAGCCCATCTGCCAGGTGGAGATCGCGCTCCCCAACGAATTCACCTCCAAGATCCAGCGCCTGGTCAGCGGCCGCCGGGGGCAGATCCTCGGCTTCGGCGCCAAATCCGGGTGGAAGGATTGGGACGAGGTCTCGGCGCAGATGCCGGAATCGGAGATGCACGACCTCATCAACGAGTTGCGTTCGGTCACCCTTGGCGTCGGCACATTTCACTGGAAGTTCGACCACCTGCAGGAGATCACCGGCAGGGTGGCCGACCAAGCGGTGGCACAACACTCCGAACGGGGAACATAGGCGCCGGCGGAGTCACCGGCCGCGGCCGTGGACGCAGGGGAAAAAAATTGCCGGGTCCATTCAGACCCGGCAAGTTTAACAGGGAGGCTTTCACGTCTGGGAGACGTGGGGACCCGTTGGGGAACGGGTCCATGTCCGGGCATCGCGCCCGGAACTGAGGCATGATGTTGCACCGCAACATCACGCAAATCATATATAGTACCCCCGGCGAAGGAATCCAGCCGCAAAACCGCAGTTCAGCCATGCAAATTACGCATGGCTTAAATTCTCGGCGTCGCCGTCACAGGCCGTCCTCGGCGATCCGGCGCACCAGGTAATCGCGGAAGACGCCGATTCGCTTGGAATGACGCAGTTCCTCTGCGTAGACGAAGAAGGTATCGACGGTGGGCCCGCGCAGTTCCGGCAGCACCTCCACCAGATTGCCCGATTCCCGGCTCATGTAGTCGGGCAGGGCGCCGAGGCCCAAGCCGCTCTGCACGGCCCGGAAGATGGCGTAGGTGCTGTTCACCTTCAACGCGGCCTGGCGCTTTCGGCTGGGCTTGGTCCCGGCCTCGAGCAGCCAGTTGAGGTTGGGCACGGGCGGGTGCGCATCCTCGCCGTAGACGACGATGCGGTGGTTGTCCAGGTCCTCCGGCGTCTTCGGCGTGCCGTGTTTCTTCAGGTACTCCGGCGCCGCGAAGACGTGGTGGCGCACGGTCATGAGGCGGCGCTGGATGAGGTCGGGTTGGCGCGGCGGCATCATGCGGATGGCCACGTCGGCCTGGCGCATGGACAGGTCCAGCTCGGTATCGGCGAGCACCAGGGTGACGTCGATATCGGGGTAAAGGACCAGGAAATCCTTCATACGCGAGGTCAGCCACACCGAGCCGAACGCCACCGTCGTGGTGATCCTCAGCGGGCCCTGGGGCCGTTCCGTGCTTTCGCTGAGCTGGGCCTCGGCCATGGTCACCTTGGCCAGGATCTCGTGCGCCGTGCGGTACAGCATCTCCCCCTGTTCGGTCAGGATCAGGCCGCGGGCGTGGCGGTGAAACAGGGGCACCTTGAGGCTGCTTTCGAGCCCGCTGATCTGCCGGCTGACCGCCGACTGGCTCAGATTCAGCGAATCCCCGGCGCGGGTGAAGCTCCCCGCCTCGGCGACCGCGTGGAAGACGCGAAGCTTGTCCCAGTCCATGATGATCCTCAGAACCCGCCCCCCTGGGCCGCTCCCCCCTTTAAACCGGCGCGCACGAAGCGTTTATTCCGCAGCCTCGGCCTCTGTTTCGTGCTCGCTCAGAAAACGTTCCGCCTCCAAGGCGCCCATGCACCCCGTGCCGGCGGCGGTCACCGCCTGGCGAAAGATCCGGTCCTGGACGTCGCCGGCGGCGAACACGCCGGACGCGTTGGTCGCGGTGCTGTCCGGCCCGGTGACGATGTATCCCGCGGAATCCATTTCCAGCTGTCCCTTGAACACCTCGGTGTTGGGGGTGTGGCCAATGGCGATGAACACCCCGTGCACGGCAATGTCGGTGGCCTCGCCGGTCTTGACGTTCCTGATCCTGACCCCGGTGACGCCGGGCGGATCGCCGGAGCCCAGGATTTCCTCGACCACGTTGTCCCACAGCATGCGGATCTTGTCGTTGGCGAACAGGCGGTCCTGGATAATCTTGTCGGCGCGTAGCGCGTCGCGGCGGTGGATCAGGGTTACCTGGGTGGCGAAATTGGTCAGAAACAGGGCCTCTTCGGCCGCCGTATTACCGCCGCCGACC
>JACZWD010000268.1 GCA_022572335.1 Pseudomonadota bacterium | reverse complement strand
CTCCGCCGGCCCGTTGTCCGCCGGCCCGTTGTCCGCCGGCGCCCCGCCGGCCCGGGGTACGCGGCTTTCCTCGGCCCCGGGCGGCTTCCCCTCGCCCAGGTAGCTGGCGATCCTGGTCCCGCCCGCCAGGCCGGCCGCCACCGCCGTCTCCACCGCCCCGCGCCGGCCGGCGAAGGCGGCGAAATCGCTCCTCGCGAAGAGTCCGTTGATGGCCCCGACCACGCCCCGGTGATCCAGCGGCTCCTCGTCCCAGTAGGGCTGGTCATCCGAAAGATCGTCGTACCCCGCCAGGTTGGCCAGGGTTCGCCGGGCCTCGCCCGCCGTCATCCGCGTATAAAGGGGGCAAAGCTTGAAGAACCGGCCGCTGTCGGTGTCTCCGATCTGGACCGGCCGGCCGTCGGGCTTGGTCACGTGCATGGAGAACTCGGCCATGCGTTCCAGGCGCTCGAAGTACCACGGAGGGAAGGGCGACCGCGGCGCCTCCGCGCCGGGCGCGTCCCCGGCCCCGGGCAGGGGATGCATTTCCACCGGGGCGGGGGGCAATGCCGGGTGGTGGCGCCAGGGCCGGCTGTCGTATTCGGCCAGGGCCGCCCGCTTGTCCCGGGGCAGGCCGAGGACCAGGGCCGTGGCATGGATCGCCATCTCGGCGGATAAACGGTGGTACCCGGTGGAGGCCTCGAAGTTGGCGCCGTCGGGCGTGAACTGCCGTTCCACCTCGGCGATCAACTGGCGCACGGCGAAGGCGAGCCAACGGTCGGTTTCCGCGGTGCGCGGCAGGTAGGCGGCGATGAACACAAGCCCCGCGATTCCGGCCAGATAGTGGTTCCCCCGGTGCGCCTCGCTCCATTCCGGATTGTTCACGATGTGGCGCCCGTGGGCCTCCACCGCGGCGGTGAATTCGCCCATGACGGCGGCATCGAAGCGGGCGCCGTGGCGCCGGAACAGGTCCAACGCCAGCAACAGGTTGGCGGCGCGGATCGCCACCTCCATGGTCGAGTACCAGTTGACGCCGAACCGGGGCGGATTGGCGGCGAGAAAATCGAGGACCTGGTTGCGGAACTCGGAGACATACGTCTCCGGCGCCGCGAAGCCGGCCGCCTTCGCCCGTGCCCCGATGTAGGCCCAGGCCAGTTGGACCAGGTGCTGCAGGCGGGCCAGCTCCCACGGCGCCTTGACGTCGACGCCGGGCTGGTGGCCGAAGTGGATGGTCCGGGACCAGCGGCGCGCCGACCAGCGGTAGCCGGACTTGAAGTCGATCTGCCAGTCGATGGGCCGGTAGTCCGGGTCCGTCAGGCGCCGGATTGCCTGGGCCCGGGCGCGGTTGCCCGGCGACACCGCCGGGGCCGGCGGCGCGACCGGAGGATAGCGGTGGCCCTCGAAACCACGGCACCGCATCCCGTGCTCGACCCGCACCCAGCCCGAGCCGAGCAGGTCGAAGCGGTGGTCCAGGTACTGCCCGGTGACGGCGGCGATGGGTTCCCACTGGGGGGCAAGCAGCGCCGCCGCCATCTCCGGCGCGTAGCCGCCGGGCGCCCGCGGCTGGCCGTCCTTCACCGGCTCGTAGGTGGAGCGGAAGTACGCCCCCGCCTGGCGTCCATACGCCCCCAGCAGCCGCCGTCCCAGCCGCCAGCCGTGGGCGGCGGCGGCACCGGGCGCCAGGGTGCGCGCGTACCTGAACAGATGACCCAGGCTCATGGGCCGAGCTCCCGGAAAGGGCGGCGCGGCGCCGGCCGGGGCCGGTCCTTTCCCGTTACCACGGGGTGCCTCCCTTTTCCATGCTCCCCACGCCCGTGGCGTGCCGCGGCGGCCCGGGCTCAGCCCAGATTGGCCTTGAAGAACTCCACCGTCCGACCGTTGGCGAGGTCGGCCGTGGCCTTGTCGTAGTGCTCGCCGCCGACCCGGGCGAAGGCGTGGCCATGGCCCTCGTAGTCGTGGATGGTGACCTTCGGGTTGCCCTCCAGCGCCGCCCGCACCTTGGCCTGGCTTTCCTTCGACGCGAACTCGTCCTCGCCCGCCACGTGCAGCATCAGCGGGCTGGTGATGGTCTCGTCCACGTGCTCATCCAGGGCGACGCCGTAATAGCCGACCGCGGCGTCCGCATGGGTGCGCGTCGCCGTCAGATAGGCGAGCCGTCCGCCCAGGCAAAACCCCACCGTGCCCACCTTGCCCGAACAGCCCTCGAGGCCGCGCAGGGCTTCGATCGTGCTGTCGAGGTCGGCGACGCCTTTTTCCAGGTCGAAGCCCTGGAACAGCTCGAACGCCCGCGCCCACTCCTCGTCGGTCTGGTCGGTGATCTGGATGCCCGGCTGCTGGCGCCAGAAGAGATCGGGGCACAGCGCCATGAACCCTTCGCCGGCCAGCCCGTCGGTGATGCCGCGCATGACCGCGTTGACGCCGAAGATTTCCTGGATCACCACGACTCCG
>JACZWD010000093.1 GCA_022572335.1 Pseudomonadota bacterium | reverse complement strand
GCCAGCGCCTGGCCCTTGCCAGGCTGCTGTTCGATGGGGGCGACCGCCATGTGACCGCCGAAATTCTCCACGGCGAGGCGCTGGAAGCCGCCATCCGGGTTTCCCTGGCCACCGTGTATAACACCCTGCACCAGTTCACCGCCGCCGGGTTGTTGCGCGAGATCGTGGTCGATTCCCAGCGCTCCTATTTCGACACCAATACCAGCGATCACCACCACTTCTTCTTCGAATCCACCGGCCGGCTGGCCGACATTCCCGCCGACCGGATCGTCCTCGCCCGGCTGCCGGACCCGCCCAAGGGGACGCGGGTCAAGCGCGTCGACGTGGTCGTCAGGCTCGACGACACCGACTGAAAAATATAAATAAAAACAGTACGTTATCTAAGTTTTTAGAATTCTTACAGAATTGTTGACACGACCGCCACGTGCCCTCATATTGACAGATGAGACCTTTAGCGCCGGCCCGGCGCGATTCGTATCTGCCATCAGGAGGGAACCCGATAAGGGGAGAAAACCATGCCTGCATTGAAGGGAACCAAGACCGAAAAGAACCTGAAAGACGCCTTCGCCGGCGAATCCCAGGCCAACCGCCGCTACCTGTATTTCGCCCGCAAGGCCGACATCGAGGGGTACAACGACGTTTCCGCCGTCTTCCGCTCCACCGCCGAAGGTGAAACCGGCCATGCCCATGGCCATCTCGAGTACCTCGAGGAGGTGGGCGACCCGGCCACCGACCTTCCCATCGGACCCACCCAGGACAACCTGAAGGCGGCCATCGCCGGTGAGACGTACGAGTACACCGACATGTATCCCGGCATGGCGAAGTCCGCCCGCGAGGAAGGGTTCGACGAGATCGCCGACTGGTTCGAAACCCTGGCCAAGGCCGAAAAGTCCCACGCCGGCCGGTTCCAGAAGGCGCTTGACGGCATGGATTGAAGGCTGTCCCCCGGATTCTTTGCGCCAGCGGGGGGTCCGGCGGATCCCCCGTTTCACTAAGGGGAGCCGTCGCCATACGGTAAGGAGCGCACACATGCGCGAAGGTAGCCTGGAAGCGCCCGAACGCCATCCCATCCCCTGGCGGGAGGCGGATTTCCACGATCGGCAGAAGTTGGACGCGGAGTTGCGCCGGGTCTTCGACATCTGCCACGGCTGCCGGCGCTGCTTCAACCTGTGCGACGTCTTCCCGCGCCTGTTCGACCTGATCGACAGCGGCGTTACGGGCGAGCTGGACGGGGTGTCCAGCGGCGATTTCAAGGGTGTGGTGGACGCCTGCACCCTCTGCGACATGTGCTTCATGACCAAGTGTCCGTACGTGCCGCCCCACGAGTTCAACCTGGATTTCCCCCACCTCATGCTGCGCTACCGGGCGGTCGAGGCCAGGGAAGGCAAGGTCGGTTTCGCCGCGCGCCAGATCGCCAAGACCGACCGCAACGGCCGGCTCGGGTGTTCGGTGGCGCCGCTCGCCAACTGGGCGACGGACCGCGGCAACCGCCTGACCCGGCCGTTGATGGAAGCGGCGGCCGGTATTCACCGCGACGCGGAGCTGCCCAAATTCCACCGCCCGACCCTGATCGACCGCCCGGCGCCGGTGCCGGTCAACCGCGACGCCCCCGCGTTCGGCCGCAAGGCGGTGCTCTACGCCACCTGTTTCGGCAACTACAACGCCCCCGACATCGGCGTCGCGGCGCGCGCCGTGCTGGCGGCGAACGGCGTCGAAACGGAAATCGTCTATCCCGCCTGTTGCGGCATGCCGCAGCTTGAGTCCGGCGACATCGCACGCGTAGCCGAAACCGCGTGCGCCGTGGCGGCCGAGTTGCGGGGCTGGATCGACAAGGGATACGACGTCGTCTCCCTGGTTCCGTCGTGCAGTCTCATGCTCAAGTTCGAATGGCCGCTGATCGTGCCCGGGGACGACAATGTACATCGCCTCAGCCGGGCCACCTTCGACATCAGCGAGTACGTGGTCGGCATCGCCAGGAAAGAGGGCCTGGCCCGGCCCCTGAAGCCCCTGGACGGCGACGTCGCGGTGCACATCGCCTGCCATGCCCGGGCCCAGAACATGGGCCGCAAGGCGGTCGAGATGCTGGCCCTCGTGCCCGACACCAAGGTCTCGGTGATCGAACGCTGTTCGGGGCACGGCGGCGCCTGGGGGATAAGAAAGGACATGTTCGAGGTGGCCCTGAAGACAGGCCGGCCGGTGGCGCGCCAGGCGGCCGAGACGAAGGCGGCGTTCATCGTTTCCGAATGTCCGCTGGCCCGCGCGCACATCGTGCAGGGGATGGAGCGTTTGAACGGCGGCGGCCGGGCCGTCGAAGAGGCACAGCATCCCATCCAGTTGATCGCCCTGGCCAGCGGGCTGTGACCGGGAAGGAGCAATGGCAAAAACCGAAATCACCCGCGCCGACATCATGCCGATCGACGAATACGCGAAGACACGGCGCCAACGCCGCCCGGCGATGATGGAGCTGAAGAAGACCCGCCGCCTGGCGGTCGGTCCCGACGCCATGTTCAGTTTCGAGTGTTACGAAACCATGTGGCACCAGATCCACGAGATGCTCTACATCGAGAAGGGGGGCGAGGACCAGATCGCCGACGAACTGGCGGCCTATAACCCGCTTGTCCCCAAGGGTGACAACCTGGTCGCGACCCTGATGTTCGAGATCGACGACGCGGACCGCCGCGCCCGCGTCCTGGCCCGCCTCGGCGGGGTGGAGAACACGGTGACCCTCAGCGTCGACGGCGAAACCATCCGCGCCGTGCCCGAGGGAGACGTGGAACGCAGCACCGCCGCCGGCAGGGCGTCATCGGTGCATTTCCTGCGCTTTCCCTTCACGCGCCCGCAGATCGAAAAGTTCGCCACGCCCGGGGCGGACGTCACCTTAGGCGTCGGCCACGAGAACTACGGCCACATGGCGCGCCTGCCCGAGGCCGTCCGCGCCGCCCTGGCCGGGGATTTCAGGGATCAGGGATCAGGGATCAGGGATCAGGGATCAGGGATCAGATTTGGAGCCTCTGGCTTCTGATACCTGATCCCTGATCCCTGTCTTCTGCCCTTACTCCACCAGCTCGTTGGCGAGGGCGCCCCAGAAGTCGACCCGTCTTAGCCAGCCCGTGAACTCGTCGATCTCCACCTTGCACCATCCGCTGTCCTTGGCGCATTCCATCAGGTGCCCGACGACGCCCGGTTCGAAGCGCGCCACCGGCGCGCTCCTGGCGTCCGCCTCGTCGCGCAGGGTGCGGATGGCGCCGGTGACGACAAAGGTGCGCCGCCCACCCAGCATGCTCTGGTGTATCCAACCCTGGGTGCCCTGCCAGTCCCTCACCTTGCGCCACGTGCGGTGCTCGGCGATGATCTCGAGCGGCAGGTTTTGGCGCCGGTACACCCACTCCACCGGATATTGAACCCCCGGGCCGGTGCGCATGTTCACCTCGCCGGAGCGCAGATTAACGAAACGGGGCAGCGGCAGGCCCGTGCCTTCGGGCGCCGCCCATGCCGGCAACATCCCCGAAAACAGGATGGCGGCAAAGACGAGAAACAGAATGGATCGCGCATTCATGGCAGGGGCGACCGAACAGAAAAGACGGTGACGCGGGGACGCGCCCATTATACGGTCGGCCCCTCGGCGGCGGTCAAGACATCCGTTCGCGCCGCTCCCGTCCGGCCCTCCGGGCGCGGGCGGCCCCCGGCCACGCGATGCTGGACAAGGCTCCCCCTTGTTGCTATGGCCTGACGGCGCGGACGCCCGCTGGGGGATTTCTGATGGCCGAAAAAAAGCCGCTGGTGGTGGTCACCCGCAAGCTGCCGGATGCCGTTGAAACCCGGATGATGGAACTGTTTGACGTCCAGTTGAACCTGGACGACAAGCCCATGAGCACGGACCAGTTGATCGAGGCGGTGAAGACGGCGGACGTTCTGGTCCCCACCTTGACCGACCGCATCGATTCCCAGCTCCTCGCCCAGGCCGGCGCGCGTATGCGTCTGATCGCCAATTACGGCACCGGGGTCGACCACATCGACCTGGCCGCCGCGCGCCGGTACGACATCGTGGTGACCAACACGCCGGACGTGCTGACCGAGGATACCGCCGACATGACCATGGCCCTGATCCTGGCCGTGCCGCGCCGTCTGGCGGAGGGCGAGCGGGTCCTGCGGTCGGGCAAGTGGGAAGGATGGTCGCCCAACTGGATGCTCGGCCACCGCATCTACGGCAAGCGGCTCGGCATCATCGGCATGGGCCGCATCGGCCAGGCCGTGGCGCGCCGGGCGCGGGGGTTCGGCCTCTCCATCCATTATCACAACCGGCGCCGGCATCACCCCGACGTGGAAGGCGAACTGGAGGCCACCTACTGGGAAAGCCTGGATCAGATGCTGGCGCGCATGGACATCATCTCGGTCAACTGCCCCCACACGCCGGCCACCTACCACCTGCTGTCCGAGCGGCGCCTGAAGCTGCTGCAGCCCCACGCCTACATCGTCAATACCTCGCGCGGCGAGGTCATCGACGAGAACGCGCTGACCCGCCTGCTGAGGGCCGGCGATATCGGCGGCGCCGGGCTGGATGTGTTCGAACACGCGCCGGCGGTGAATCCGAAGCTTCTCGAACTGGACAACGTGGTGCTGTTGCCGCACATGGGATCGGCCACCTTCGAAGGCCGCATCGACATGGGTGAAAAGGTGGTGGTCAACATCAAGACCTTCACCGACGGCCACAAGCCGCCCGACCGGGTGCTCGGGGAGGGGTTCTAGAATCCGCGATACGCGTTGTCCCGTGTTGATCCATCTCAATGGCGCGCTGGTGTCCGCGGCGGAGGCCCGCGTCGATCCCGCCGACCGCGGCCTGACCCTCGGCGACGGCTTGTTCGAGACCATCCGCGCCCGCGGCGGCCGGCCCCTGCGCCTGGCGGCCCATTGCGCCCGGCTCAGGGCGGGCGCAGACGTGCTCGACCTCCCGGTGCCGGTCTCCGACGAGGCGCTCGGCCGTGCCCTGGAGGAGACGCTCGAGGCCAACGCCGTCACCGACGGGGTCCTGCGCCTCACCCTGACGCGCGGCCCGGGGCCACGCGGGCTGCTGCCGCCGCCCCAGCCCCGCCCGACCCTGCTGATCACGGCCGCCGCCGCCGAGGCCTCTTCGCCCTCTCCCATCCGCGCCGTCATCGCCACCAAGACGCGGCGCAACGAGCACTCGCCCCTGTCGCGCTGCAAGTGCATCAACTATCTCGACAACATTCTCGCCCGCCTGGAGGCCGCCAAAAGGGGCGCCGACGACGCGCTGCTGCTGAACACGGCGGGGCGCCTGGCCGGGACCACGATGGCCAATCTTTTTCTCGTCATCGACGGCGTGGTGGTGACGCCGCCCGTCGCCGACGGCGCCCTTCCCGGCGTGATCAGGGCCGAGGTCCTGGCGGCCGCCGGGGCCGAGGAGCGTTCGCTCAAACCCGAGGACCTGGCCTCGGCCTCGGAAGCCTTCATCACCAACTGCCTGGGTATTCGCGCCGTGGTATCCGTCGACGGCGCGCCCATAGGCGACGGCCGGCCGGGACCGGTGTTCGAGAAGTTTCGCGCCATCCCGTAATACCGATATTCAACGAAGCTGTTGAAAAACTCGAACGGGGAAAATTTCTTGAAACAAAGATTCACAGATCGGGCTGCTCGTAATTCATTCTTTCGATTGTTGCGGCCGATGCGAATCATTGTTGCGCCGCGCGACCTCGAAAATAGTTTTTCAACGGCCTCAGCCACAAGCGGACGTTAGGATCGGGGCGTAATTTGCGATCGCTATTGCTCTACCGTCCGGCTGGGCGGGCACAAAAAAACATTGAGATAACGGATGATCAAACGCACATCCGCCGAACGAGCGGTATTCGACCGGTTCTCGAAGAGATACGAACTCGGCCAGTCGGAGGTCATGCGTTCGATCGAGCGCTCCGTCTGCGGCTGCGACTACGGCGCCACCAGCTGGACCACCGTCGCGGAAGCCCGGGTCATCACCGACATACTGGCCTTGCGCCCGGGGACGCGGCTCTTGGATGTGGGATCCGGTTCCGGCTGGCCGGGGCTTTACCTGGCCGGCGAAATGGGGTGCGACGTTACCCTGACTGACCTCCCGATTACCGGTCTGCGCATCGCACTGAAACGGGCGAGGGCCGACCCTATCTCCGGCATCTGCTGGGGCTGCGTGGCGGATGCCGCCGCGCTGCCATTTCGCCATGGCGTGTTCGATGCCGTCATTCATTCCGACGTGCTGTGCTGCCTTCCCGAAAAGCTGGACGTTCTGAAGGCCTGCCGCCGTGTCGTGCGCGACAGCGGCAAAATGGTCTTTTCGGTCATTCTGATTGCACCGGACGTGCCCGCTGATGCGTATGAGCAGGCCCAGGCCGGCGGGCCGCCCTTCATCGCGTCCGACACCCCCTACCCGGAATTGCTGCGCCAAGCCGGGTGGCAGATCACCGATCACCGGGACCTGACCGCCGATTACCAGACGACCGTCACCCGGATGCTCAGCCAGCTGGAACGTCACGCCGACGAGATCGCACGGCTATTCGGGGACGCCGACGCGGCCGACCAACGGGCCCGCAGACGGGCGACGCTCGACGCCCTGGATCAGCGCCTGGTGCGGCGCGAGCTGTTTGCGGTCGTGCCGGCGCAGGCGCCCTCGACCGACGGTCGATGACCACGGTGGCGCGCCAATCGGAAGCACCCTGTTTGACCGGGTGCTGACGGGAACGGGCCGCGGGCCGTCAAACCAACAGCATCGCGCCGTCCTTCGACGCGTCGCCGAGGAAGGTGACGATGCCGGCGGTGTCGATGCTCAGGTCGTCGCGCAGGTCCCTGGCCTCGATGCCGGCGGCGCGCAGGCCCATCTCGCAGACGATGAAGCGCACCCCCAGTTCCACGCAGGCGGAGAAAAGCTCGTCGAAGGTGGCGACGCCCAGCCGGGCGTAGTCGCGGTCGATCTCCGCCGGCGCCGCACGGCCCGGCCCGGCGTCGAGGGTGTGCCAGCCGGGGGTCCCGTCGGCGCCGGCGCGCAACAGGGCGCGGCACGCCCCCATGGTGAAGAACAGGGTCGCCGCCTGGTTGGTGGCGACGGCCGAGCTGGCCAGGGCGAGGGCGTAATGGACTTTGTCGAACTCGCCCGAATAGACGATGATCGAAAGCTTGTCCGGGCGGTCCGGCGCCGGCGCGCCGTTTTCACTAGGCACGGTCGTCTCCCGTCTCGTGGGCCGAGAGATCGGTGATGGTGGGGTTCTCTCCGCACAGCGGGCAGCCCGGGTCCGGCTTCACCTTGATCTTGCGGAAGGTGGCGCCGAGCGCATCGTAGATGATCAGCGACCCGGAAAAGCTGTCGCCGATACCCAGCAGCTCCTTCAGGATCTCCGTCGCCTGCAGCGATCCGATCATGCCGCACAGCGCCCCCAGCACGCCGGCTTCGGCGCAGGACGGGATCTGGCCGGGCGGCGGCGCCTCGCGGAAAATGCAGCGGTAGCACGGGTTGTTCCCGGCCTCGTGGGCCTTGAACGTGGCCACCTGCCCGTCGAACCGGAGAATCGCCCCGGACACCAGGGGCTTGCGGGAGAAATAGCAGGCGTCGTTGACCAGGAAGCGGGTCGGGAAGTTGTCGCTTCCGTCGGCCACCAGGTCGTAGCCGGAGATCAGCGCCAGGGCGTTCCCGGCGTCGATGCGCTCGTGGTGGGCGATGATGCGCACGTCCGGGTTGATGGCGCGCAAGGTGTCGCCGGCGCTTTCCACCTTGGGCCGGCCGATGCTGGCGGTGGAGTGGATCACCTGGCGTTGCAGGTTGCTCAGGTCGACCACGTCGTCGTCGACGACGCCGAGCGTGCCCACCCCGGCGGCCGCCAGGTAGAGGAGCACCGGCGATCCCAGCCCGCCGGCGCCGATCACCAGGACCTTGGCGTCCAGCAGCCGGGCCTGTCCCTCGCCGCCTACCTCGTCGAGGAGGATGTGGCGTGCATACCGCTGAATCTGGTTTTCGCTGAACTCCATGGGTGCAACCCGGGGTGGGGTCTCGTTGGTATTACCTGCCGGTCTTTCCGGCGTTCCGGTCCAAATTGTCGAACAGGGCCGTCGACAGATAGCGCTCGGCGAAGTCGGGCAGGATGACGACGATCAGCTTGCCTTCCATTTGCGGCCGCTCGCCCACCTCCAGGGCCGCGGCGAGGGCGGCGCCGGACGAGATGCCGACGGGCAGGCCCTCGATCCGCGCCACCTTGCGCGCGACGGCGAAAGCGGTCTCGTTGCCGATCCTCACGATCTCGTCGATCATGCCGCGGTTCAGCACCCTGGGCACGAAGCCGGCGCCGATGCCCTGGATCGAGTGGGGTCCGCGCAGGCCGCCCGACAGCACCGGGCTGTCCTCCGGTTCGACGGCGATCATCCGGAAACCGGACTTGCGCGGCTTGATGACCTCGGCGACCCCGGTCAACGTGCCGCCGGTGCCCACGCCGCACACCACCACGTCCACCTTGCCGTCGGTGTCGTGCCAGATTTCCTCGGCGGTGGTGCGGCGGTGGCCTTCGGGGTTGGCGGGGTTCTCGAACTGCTGCAGCATGACCGCGTTGGGCAGTTCCTCGACCAGTTCCCTGGCGCGTTCCACGGCCCCGGCCATGCCTTGGGACGCCGGGGTCAACTCGGTCTCGGCGCCCAGCAGCCCCAGCATCTTGCGGCGCTCCACCGACATGCTGTCCGGCATGGTGAGGATCAGGCGGTATCCCTTGGCGGCGCAGACGAACGCCAGGGATATCCCTGTGTTGCCCGACGTCGGCTCGACCAGGACCACGCCCGGGCCGATGCGGCCCTCGGCCTCGGCGGCCTCGACCATGGCCAGACCGATGCGGTCCTTGACCGAGGCCAGGGGATTGAAGAACTCGCATTTGCCGACGATGTCGGCCGTGCAGCCGGCGTCGGCCGCCAGCTTGCTCAGGCGCACCAGCGGCGTGGCGCCGATGGTGTCCAGGATGCCGTCGTAGATGCGGCCGCGGAACTCGGGCGCGGCGGGAAGGGGGGTCGCTGTCTGCTGTTTGGTCATTTCAACGGTCGGGTACCCTATACCTTTTTGCGTCGGCCGTCCGCCTGGGCGGCGGCTCACGGCAAGCCCGCGGATCAGATCGAGAAGTCCAGGTTCCTCCGCCCTTCGCTGGCGACGCCCGCGTGGTCGGCGCGGGTGCACAGGTCGTCGATGGTCACCGAATCGAGACGCGCCATGGCCTCGTCTTGCAGTTCGACCCAGAGCGGCTGGACCACGCTGCGGCCGAGGCCCGATCCGCCGGCGTCCGTCGGGACGTTTTCGCCCGGCTCCATGGTGCGCACCACGCGGACGATGTCGCCGACCGAGATCCGCCGGCGCTCGCGCGCCAGCCGGTAACCGCCCCTGGGACCGCGGACACCGATCAGAACGCCCTGGCGCACCAGCTGCTGCAGCGCCTGTTCCAGATAGCGCCGGGGGATGCCCTGGCGCCGGGTGATCTCGCGGCTTTGCACCGGCGCGCTGGCGGCGTGGTAGGCGATGTCCAGGACCGCCTCGATGGCAAACAGCATTTTCTTGGACAGGCGCAACATCAGCCTTTTCCCTTGGCTCCCGTCGCCGCGGCCTTATACCAAGGAGCGCTGATCATGACCCATAGAGATCGCGTAGGCGGCTCGTCGGGCAGGAGGAAAGTTGCAGGCGATGCGGTGCATCGTCAAAACTTTTCGACGCCCTCCGACGGGCCGCATACGCGACCGCAACGGCGGCTTACCAAGGCTT
>JACZWD010000092.1 GCA_022572335.1 Pseudomonadota bacterium | reverse complement strand
CGATGAGCACGCCGAGGATGATGTAGCTGAAACTGACCACGCCCGGGTCCACGAGCGTGGTGACCACGGCGATGACCATGCCGGCGACGCCCCACATGTTGCCCTTGCGCGCCGTCTCCGGCGAGCTCAGGCCGCGCAGGGCCATGATGAAGCAGACGGCGGCGGTCAGGTAGGCGAGCCCGCTGAAACTTCCACCCATGGCGCCGCCCCTATTTCTTTTTCTTGAACATGGACAACATGCGCTGGGTGACGATGAAGCCGCCGAAGATGTTGACCGAGGCGAGGGTCACGGCGAAAAAGCCCATGACCTTGGCGAAATCCATCTCGGCCGGCCCGACGGCGATCAGGCCGCCGACGATGATGACCGAGGAGATGGCGTTGGTGACGCTCATCAACGGCGAGTGCAGGGCCGGCGTCACGCTCCACACCACGTAGAAGCCGATGAACACGGCCAGCACGAAGACGGTAAACAGGAATATGAACGGGTCGCCCCCGGTCTGCGCCTGGCTGGTCACCAGCTCGCCGGCCTCGCCGGCCATCTCGGCCGCCTTGCCGGCCAGGGTCGCCGCCTCGTCGGCCAGGGCCTTGGCATGTTCCGCCAGGGTCGCCGGGTCCATGGCTACTTCTCCTTCCCCGTCAGGTCCGGGTGCACCACCTTGCCGCCTATGGTGACGAGGGCCCCCTTGATGATCTCGTCGTCGCGGTCGATGTTCAGCGACTTGCCCTTTTCGCCGACCAGCGGCGTGATGAAGTTGAGCAGGTTGCGGGCATACAGCGCGCTCGAATCCTCGGCCAGGCGGCTGGGCACGTTGGCGTGCCCGACGATGGTGACGCCGTGCCGCACCACCACCTTGCCCGACACGGACAGGGCGCAGTTGCCGCCCATCTCCACGGCCAGATCGACAATCACCGAACCGGGCTTCATGTCCTTGACCATGGCCTCGGTGATCAGCACCGGCGCCTTCCTGCCCGGAATCAGCGCCGTGCAGATGGCGATGTCCTGTTTCTTCAGGTGTTCGTGGATGGCCGCGTCTTGTTTCTTCTTGTAGTCGGCGCCCATCTCACGCGCATATCCGCCCGCCGTCTCGGCGTCCTTGACCGCGTCCGCATCCACCTCGACGAACTTGCCGCCCAGGCTTTCCACCTGTTCCTTGACCGCCGGCCGCACGTCGTAGGCGGTGACCACGGCGCCCAGGCGCTTGGCCGTGGCGATGGCCTGCAGGCCCGCCACCCCGGCGCCGAGCACGAACACCTTGGCCGGCGCGATGGTGCCGGCCGCCGTCATCATCATCGGAAAGGCGCGGCCCAACTCATGGGCGGCGTCGAGAACCGCCTTGTAGCCGGTCAGGTTGCTCTGGCTGGTGAGCACGTCCATGGATTGGGCCCGCGTGATCCGCGGCAACAGCTCCAGGGCGAAGGCGGTCACCCCGGCCTTGGCGTAGGCCGCCACGTCGCCCTTGTTCGACAGGGCCGAAAGGTTGCCGATGAGGACGGCGCCCTTCTTCATCAGGGCGAGCTCGCTGCCCGCCTCGCCGCCGTCGAGGATGGGGGGCCGTACCTTGAGCACGATGTCGGCGCCCTTGAGCGCCGCCTGCCCGCCCTTGGCGATGGTCGCGCCGGCGTCGCGGTACGCGGCGTCGGTAAAGGATGCGCCGTCGCCGGCGCCCTTCTCGACGACCACGGTGAAGCCCAGGTCCTTCAGTTTCCGCGCCACGTCCGGCGAGACCGCGACCCGCTTTTCGCCCGGGCGGCGCTCCTTGGGTACGCCGATTTTCATTGCGTGCCGTCCACAGATTTTCCGGCCCCAACAGCCCCCGCCGTTTATGCCCCGTCCGCCGCCGTTTCACAAGCACCGCGTTGCGACAAAAGGCCCTTACGGCGCCCAGTACCCTCTTTCATAAAAGGATGGTACGTGTGATCGTCTTTTCGCGTCTTTTGGGCAGGAAGCGCCGCGCCGGCGACGCGGGACATCGTCAAGCGGCGCTGACGCCCCCAAAAGGCGCGAAAAGCGACCCTTCGGGCGGCCATGGGCGGCCATCGGACGTCGTCGCGCGGCTCTCGTGATGGGCCCCCATCAGGTCGAACCACGCTCCAAGTGTCCTGTCTCAGAGATTCGTGCACTATACGATCGTTTTTCCCGGTTCCTCGGCAGGAGGGGACGCGCCGGCGATGCGGGGCCATCGTCAAGCGTTCCCGACGCCCCGAGGGGGCGGGAAAAGCGACCCGAAGGGCGGTCTTGCGAGGCCCCCGGACGTCGTCGCGCGCCGCTTGTGATGCTCCAGCATCACGGCGCGCCGCGCTCCTAGCCGGAAACCTCGCAAGACCGTCGTATAGCGTACGAATCTCTGAGACAGGACACTAACCGAATGGCCACCCATGGCCGTCACACGTGTCATCCTTTTATGAAAGAGGGTACTAACCCGCGCAGCGGTGGCAGCGACGCGAACCGTCGGGTGGCGCGGGCGCTTGACGTACGCCTGGTGCACGTTGCGCAGGTTGTCGATCAGGATCTTGATCAGCGCCTGGAGGAACGGATCGTACTCGGCAAGCTTCGCCTCCATCGTTTCGCCGGGGATCCTGAGCATGACGCTGTCCTCCCGGGCCACCGCCGAGGCCATCCTTTTGCCGCCGTCGATGATGGCCATCTCGCCGAACACCTCCCCATCGTTGAGCGTCGCCAGCCGGATGGTCTCGCCCTCCACCTCCTTGACGATCCCGATCGACCCGGATTCGACGATGAACATGGCATCGCCCGGGTCGCCCGCGAAAAAGATGGGGGCGCCCTTCTCGCCGTGGTCCATCCTGACATCGTCCCCGTGGATACGCATGGCACCGCCGCCGAAAGGTCAATCGGCCGTGATCCCTGGTTTTCCACCTGGCCCCGGACCGGGCGTAGCGCAAGGGGGGGGCGACCGCAGGGCAGGCGTATTCCGCCGTGTCCCTGATCAAGGCCGTCGTGGTCGGACAGGAACCTTGCCATGATGCATTCGTTCGCGGGATCGCGGACAAGCCAACCGGTGTTGCAAGCGGCGATGTCCGCTCACAGGATCCACACCGCTCAACCGTAACCAACTCGGCGAACGACCGGGTTCGACCCGGAGCGGACATGGGTAACGAGCTTGTTTTAGCTACGGGGGGGATTGAGGATCAGGCGGATTTCCTCATCGGTGATGGTGTTGCCCTCGTTCATGTCCTCATCGGACTCATATCGGTCACCGAAACAGGCTTCGCCGACAAAGGCATCATCCGCCACGTTCGTTTCACGGTCCTGATCGGCCTGTTGAGCGATGGTCCTGCTCGAAAGCGCAAGCACCGAGAGCACGATCAAAAAGGCAAGAATGGCCCTCATCGATGTCTCCTGCATGTCCCGAGAAGCATATTACCACCCGTGCCGCCTGTCACCATCACTCCGGCCCCATCAAGTGTATGTCCGCCCAACTCCATGAAGCGGACCCCTTTCAGGGTCGGCATTGGCGTCGGTTTCCGACCCAAGCGGAAGGGGGCTGCAGCGGACCAATCGCGACACCGATGGAACCCTGACAAACCGGTCCGCGGAAACCAACCGACCGGCCGGATTGCATTGTCCGTACCAACGGGTACCCTGGGGCGGGGACATATCAACCGACGGAGAATGGCCATGCCCAAAAACAAGCGCCCGAACCGGAAGTCCGGCGGCAGAAAAACCGGCAAGCGGACCGCCGCCGGCAAGACCCAAAGCGGCCGGGCGGAGGCCGGCGGCGTCCCCGACGTGAAAGGTGCGAAGTTCGTCGCCAAAACCTACGGCTCGCCGAAATCCTTGCGCTCTCCCTTCGGTCCGGCCATGAACCGGCGCTCGGCCCGCAATCGGTGACCGGCGCCGCCGTTTCCGTTCCCAGCGCTCCTTTTCGATGTGTATATAGGTGACCGCGGCCCCGCCGCCGACCCAACTCTCGTTTATGAGTAGCGGCGCGGCCATGAGCCGACGGCCCGGCCTAATCCGACGGCGCGACCCCGGCCGCCTTCAGGGCTTTTTCCTGGCGCCGGCCGAGGTCGGCTTCGTCGAAGCGGTCGATGAGGTCGTGGAACAGGCGGTGCCAGTTGATCTCCGCCTTCAGGTGCATGAACACCGATCCCAGGCCGATGGCGGCACGGTCCATGAGGACGAATTCCCGGGGCGGCGTGACCCCGCCGAGGCGGCGCAGCTCGGCGTGGACCTTGGCCGCCACCTCGGCGCCGTACATGGTCCCGGTATCTTCCTGGATCGGCCGCACCTTGTCCTGCAACAACGGCCCGTACACATAGCGGGCCCATTGGTTGAGCACGTCGATGACCTCGCGGTCGAGGCCGGTGAAGCCCCAGGTCTCGTATGCATGGACGGCCAGCGCCTCGTCGCCGTCGCGCAGGGCCTTGTACAGGTCGATGACGGCGCGCATGAAATTGGGCTTGAACACGCGGATGCAGCCGAAGTCCAGCAGGTTGATGGTGGCGTCCGGCCTGATCGTGTAGTTGCCCAGGTGCGGGTCGCCGTGGATGACGCCGTAGAAATAGAACGGCACGTACCAGGCGCGGAACATGTTGCGGGCGACGTCGTTGCGGCTGTCGCCGTGCTCTTCGACGAAACGGAGCAGGGGCGCGCCGTCGAGCCAGGTCATGGTCAGCAGCCGGTCGGTGGACAGCTCGGGCACGGGCTCGGGCACATGCACGCCGGCCTCGTCGGCGAGCATCCGGCTGTAGAGAACCATGGTGTTCGCCTCGCGCACGTAATCCAGCTCCTCGCGCAGGCGGTCCGAAAGCTCGGCGTGGACCTCGCTCGGGTCGATGGCGCGGTCGTAGCGGCGGTATAGGGCGAAGATCAGCTTCAGTTGCGTGAGGTCCGCCTCCACCGCCGAGCGCATGTCCGGGTACTGGAGCTTGCAGGCAAGCGGGCGCCCCTTGAAGGCGCCGTCCCGGGCCTGGGCGCGGTGGACCTGGCCCAGGGAGGCGGCCATGGCGGCCTGGTGCTCGAACGAGGCGAACCGGCCTCGCCAGTCCGGCCCCAACTCGGCCGTCATGCGGCGCTTGACGAACGCCCACCCCATGGACGGGGCGTTGGTCTGAAGCTGCGCCAGTTCCATGGTGTATTCCTTGGGCAGCACGTTGGGAACCGTGGACAGGATCTGCGCCACCTTCATCAGCGGCCCCTTCAGTCCGCCGAGGGCGTTTCTCAGTTCGACCGCGTGCTCGCCCTTGTCCAGGGTCATGCCGAACAGGCGCCCGCCGGCGAACCGCGCCGCCAGGCCGCCCACGGTGGTGCCCACCCGGGCGTAGCGTTTCATCCTCCCCGCCAGGGTGTCTTTTTCGTTGTCGCCGTTCCTGGCCATGCGTTTTCCCTAATAGGAGGGTACTAGTACTTACTTGCACGATTTCGCGTATCATACGATCGCGTTTCCCGTTCCCTCGGCAGGAGGGGACGCGCGGGCGATGGGGACCCATCGGCAAGCGTTCCCGACGCCCCGGGGGGCCACCGGGGGGTGTCCCCCCGACAATGTATGCGGGGGGCGCCCCCGCGACCCCCGAGGGAGCGGGAAACGCGACCCGAAGGGCGGTCTTGCGAGGCCCCCGGGGGGGACAAGGGGGGTGTCCCCCCGGTTACGGTATGCGGGGGACGCCCCCGCGGCCCCCGGCGTCGTCGCGCGCCACTTGTGGTGCTCCAGCACCACGGCCGCGCCGCGCTCCTAGCCGGAAACCTCGCAAGACCGTCGTATGGTGCGCGAAAGCGTGCAAGTAAGTACTACCCCATCGCCTCCAGCTCGTCGATGAAGCCGGAGATGACGTCGAGGCCGCGCCGCCAGAAGGCCGGGTCGCCGGCGTCCAGGCCGAAAGGCGCCAGCAACTCCTTGTGCCTCAACGTGCCGCCGGCGCGCAGCATATCCAGGTACTTGGCCTGGAACCCCGGGTGCCCCTTCTGGAACACGTCGTAGAGCGAATTCACCAGGCAGTCCCCGAAGGCATAGGCGTACACGTAGAACGGCGTGTGCACGAAGTGGGGGATGTAGGCCCAGAAATTCCGGTACTCGTCGTGGAACCGGATGGCCGGACCCAGGCTTTCCCGCTGCACGTCCAACCAGATCCCGCCCAGGCGTTCGGCGCTCAGCTCCCCGCTGCGGCGTTCGTCGTGGACCCGGCGCTCGAACTCATGGAAGGCGGTCTGGCGCACCACCGTGTTCAGCATGTCCTCCACCTTGCCGGCGAGCAGGATGCGCCGGCGCGACGGCGCCGTCTCGCCGTCGAGCATGGCGCGGAAGGTGAGCATCTCGCCGAACACCGACGCCGTCTCCGCCGTGGTCAGGGGCGTGTCCGCCATCAACGCCCCCTGGCCCGCCGACAGGACCTGATGCACCCCGTGTCCCAGTTCGTGCGCCAGGGTCATCACGTCGCGCGCCCGGCCGTGAAAGTTCATCAGGATATAGGGGTGCGCCGACGGCACCGTGGGATGGGAAAAGGCACCCGAATCCTTGCCCGGCCGCGGCGGCGCGTCGATCCAGCGGTGGTCGAAAAAGCGCTTGGCGATGTCCGCCATCTCGGGGGCGAAACCGCCGTAGGCGTCGAGCACCAGGGCCCGGGCCGCGTCCCAGGTGTAGGGACGGTCCTGGTCGTCGGGCAGGGGCGCGGTGCGGTCCCAGTAGTCCAGGGTTTTGCGGCCGAACCAGCGGGCCTTGAGCCGGTAATAGCGGTGCGCGAGATCGGGAAAGGCGTCCCTGACCGAAGCCACCAGCGCCTCCACCACCGCGTCGTCCACCTGGTTCGACAGGTTGCGCTCGGAGACCGGAAAGGGGAACTTGCGCCATCGATCCTCGATCTCCTTGTCCTTGGCGAGCATGTTGGTGATGAGCGAGAACAGGCGCAGCTTCCCGTCCAGCACCCGGCCCAGGGCCTTGGCCGATTTGCGGCGGACGGCGCCGTCGCGATCGGTCAGCCCGTTCAGGACATCGGCCAGGGTCAGGTCCTTGCGGTCCACCGGAAAACGCAGGTCGGCAAGGGTTTCCTCGAACAAGCGCACCCACGCCGCGCGCCCCGTGACCGATTTCTCGTGCAGAAGCTGCTCCACCTCGTCGGAAAGCTGGTGGGGACGAAAGGCGCGGAGGTCGCGGATCCAGGGCGCGTACCGGCCGGCGGCGGGGCTTTCGAGTTGTTTGGCCAGCACGGCGTCGTCAAGGCGGTTGATCTCGAGGGTGAAAAACAGGGTTTCGGTCGAGATGTCCGTCGCCCGTTCCTGCACGGTCTGGTGAAAGCGCCCCGCCGCGGGATCGCCGACATTGGCGGCGAAGACGAGCTGGGCGTAGCTGGTGGCCTTGCCCAGGCGCTCGGCGATCTCCTCGTAGGCGGCGATGGCCTCGCCCATGGCCGTCCCGTCGAGGTCCGCCAGGCGCCCCCGGTAGCGCCCGGCGAAGGCCTTCGATTGCGCCTCCGCCCACGCCAGGTCGGCCTCCAGTTCCGGTGCATCGGGGCCGGAATACAGGTCTTCCAGGTCCCATTCGGGAAGGGCCGGTTCGGGTTTCCGGGCGCGGGCGCGCGCTGTCCTGGTCATGGCCGCATATGACAGTTTTTCAGCATTTTGCTAGTGTCCTGTCCCAGGGATTCGTGCACTACACGACGGTCTTGCGAGGCCCCCGGGCGGCGACGATAATAGGGGCCGGACACCCCGAGGGGAACGGAAACCCGTGCCTTCGGCGGTCCGGGGGTCGCGGGGGCGCCCCCCGCATACGTTGTCGGGGGGACACCCCCCGGTGGCCCCCCGGGGGTCGCGGGGGCGCCCCCCGCATATTTAATGTCCGGGGGGACACCCCCCGGTGGCCCCCCGGGGGAAGAACAGGATGGACAAGGGAACCTGGCCGAACCTGGTGCTCATGTTCTTCGACCAGGTGGAGCGCTACGGCGACCGGCCGTTCCTCTGGGTGAAAAGGGGCGGCACCTACGCGCCCCTGACCTGGCGCGACACGGCGGCCAGGGTCAGCGCGCTGGCCCGCGGCCTCAAGACCCTGGGCGTGGCGCCGGGGGACCGCGTCGTCCTGGTCTCCGAGAACCGCCCCCTATGGCTGGTGGCGGATATGGCCATCATGGCGGTGGGCGCGATCACGGTCCCCGCGTACGTCACCAACACGCCCGAGGACCATCTCCACGTCCTCGGCGACAGCGGCGCCAAGGGCGCCATCGTCTCCACCCGGCGGCTGGCCGAGAGGGTGCTCTCCGCCGCCGACCAGGCGGACGGGATGGAGTTCATCGCCGGCCTGGACCCGCCGCATGCCGGCCACGACCGGCGCGTCAAGGTGCTGCATTTGGACGACGTCCTGGAACGGGGCCGGACGGGATCCGAAAACATCGTCGAACTGGCGCGCCGGTGGAAGCGCAGCGACACCGCCTGCATCATTTATACCTCGGGCACCGGCGGCGCGCCGAAGGGCGTGATGCTTCACCACGGGGCGATCCTGCACAACTGCGCCGGCGCCCGGGAGGCCTTCGAGGAGCTGGACCTGGCCGACGACGTGTTCCTGTCCTTCCTGCCCCTTTCCCACTCCTACGAGCACACGGCGGGCCAGTTCTTTCCCATATCCATCGGCGCCCAGATCTACTACGCCGAGGGCGTCGAGACCCTGGCCACCAACATGCGCGAAGCCCGGCCGACCATCATGACGGCGGTGCCCCGGCTTTACGAGACCATGCACGGGCGCATCCTCAGGGGCGTCCACAAGGCCGGCGGCGTCAAGGAGAAGCTGTTCCTGAAGGCCCTCGAGCTGGGCACCCGGCGCTATCGGCGCGGCGGCGTCCTGTCGCCGGGCCAGCGCCTGATCGACGCCGTGCTGGACAAGCTGGTGCGCGACAAGGTGCGGGCCGGCTTCGGCGGCCGGCTCAAGGCCCTGGTGTCGGGCGGGGCGCCGCTGAACGCCGACATCGGCCTCTTCTTCACGGCGTTGGGCCTGCGCATCCTGCAGGGCTACGGACAGACGGAAGCGGCCCCCGTGATCACCGCCAACCGGCCCAACAAGGTCAAGATACACACCGTCGGCCCCCCCCTTCCCGGCGTCCAGGTGAAGATCGCCGCCGACGGCGAGATCCTGGTGCGCGGGGAACTGGTCATGCAGGGCTACTGGCGCAACCCGGAAGCCACCGCCGAGGCGATCCGGGACGGCTGGCTGCACACGGGCGACGTGGGGGTCATCGACTCCGACGGCTACCTGACCATCACCGACCGCAAGAAGGACATCATCGTCGGCTCCGGCGGCGACAACGTCTCGCCGCAGCGCATCGAGGGGATGCTGACCCTGGAGCCCGAGATCGCCCAGGCCATGGTCTACGGCGACCGCCGGCCCCATCTGGTCGGCCTTCTGGTGCCGGACACGGCGTGGATGAAGACCTGGGCGAAGGACCACAAGAAGCCCGCCGAGTTGCAGGCCCTGGCCGGGGACAAGGATTTCCACCGCGCCCTCGACGCCGCCGTGAAGCGCGTGAACGGGCGCCTTTCCAAGCTCGAGCGGGTGCGCCGGTTCGCCGTCGCCGACGCCCCGTTCACCATCGAAAACGCCCAGATGACCCCGACCCTCAAAATCCGCCGCCACAAGATCAAGGACGTCTACGGCGAACGCCTGGAGGCGCTGTACGGGTGAGGCGGGGCGGCGCGACGTTCCAATTCACCGGGAATTGGCACAGACGATGACGCGGCTGACATGGGGTTCGGATCGCGGCACATGTTCCACTTCCTCCGCAAATCGGTGGTGACGATCTTGGAGGACGCTGGCGTGCCTGAGAACGTGGTTGC
>JACZWD010000091.1 GCA_022572335.1 Pseudomonadota bacterium | reverse complement strand
ATCCCTCGGAATTGTCGGCCGACGCCCAGGACCCGCTGGCGGGGTGCCTGGTGGCGCTGACCAAGATCTTCGGCAGCCCCCGGTCGGCCGAGTCCATGACCACCGGCCTGCCGCTGGAAGACAACAAATTGACGCCGGCCCTTTTCCTGCGCGCCGCCGAGCGCGCCGGGCTGAGCGCCCGCATCGTCCGGCGCAAGCTGGGCAAGATTCCCGACGTCGTTCTGCCGGTGGTCCTGCTGTTGAAGAACCGCTCGGCCTGTGTGCTCGTCCGCCACATGCCGGGAAGACTCTCCGAGATCATCGTGCCGGAAAGCGGTCTCGGGGCGCAGACCATGCCCACCGACGAACTGCTGGATATTTACGACGGGTACGCGATCTTCGTCCGTCCCGAGTTCAGCTTCCGCCGCCACGAACAGGGGGCCGGTGTGGATCATACGGTTTCGTGGTTCTGGGGCACCCTGGGGATGTTCAGCGGAACCTACGTCAACGTTGTCATCGCCGCCTTCCTGATCAACACGTTTGCCATCGCCACCCCCCTGTTCATCATGAACGTTTACGACCGGGTCGTTCCGAACCAGGCCACCGAAACCCTTTGGGTCCTGGCCGCCGGGGTCGGCACGGTCATCGGCTTCGATTTCGTGCTCAGGACCCTGCGCGGCTATTTCGTCGATGGTGCCGGAAAGCGCGCCGACGTCGTGCTTTCCAGCCGAATCTTCGCCCATGTCCTCAATATCCAGATGGCGGTGCGCCCCACCTCGGCCGGCGCCTTCGCCAACCAGTTGCGCGACTTCGAGGCCTTGCGGGACTTCTTCACGTCGGCCACGTTCGTGACCCTGGTCGATGTCCCCTTCCTGGGACTGTTCCTCCTCGTCATCTGGATGGTCGGCGGGCCGGTGGCCTACGTGCCCATGGCGGTGGTTCCCTTTGTCATCGTTGCCGGGCTGTGCGTGCAGTTCCCCCTGCGCCGCGCGGTTCAGAAGGCGACGCAGGAGACCTCGCAAAAGCAGGGCGTCATCGTCGAAACCATCGGCGCCCTGGAAACGGTGAAGAGCCTCGGCGCGGAGGGCAAGATGCAGCGTGAATGGGAACGTTTCGTCGGCACCGCGGCCCGCTCCAGCCTGCGCGCCCGGACCGTCTCGCAACTGGGTATCCAGATTGCCGCGACGGCCCAGCAACTGGTGATCATCGGGGTCGTCATCATGGGCGTCTTCCAGATCCAGGCAGGAGAAATGACCATCGGCGCGTTGATCGCGTGCACCATCCTGACCGGGCGGACGATGGCGCCGCTGGCCGTGGTGGCCGGGCTGCTGTCGAGGCTCCAGCAGTCGTTGACGGCGTTGAAGAACCTCAACCAGATCATGTCCCTGCCGGTGGAACGCCCGCCGGAAAAGAATTTCCTGAGCCGAACCATCGGCAAGGGGACCATCGAGTTCCAGGACGTGACCTTCAGCTACCCCGACAGCGAAATTCCCGCCTTGAAAAACCTGTCGTTCCGCATCGAACCGGGGGAGCGGGTGGGCATCCTGGGTCCCATCGGCTCGGGCAAGACGACGATCTCGAAACTGCTGATCAGCCTTTATACGCCGAGCGACGGCGCCGTCGTCATCGACGGCACGGATGTGCGCCAGATCGACCCCGCCGATCTCCGCCGCGGCGTCGGCGTCATCATGCAGGACGTCATTCTGTTCCACGGAACCGTGCGCGAGAACATCGCCATGGGCACCCCGCACGCCGACGACGAGATGATCTTCCGCGCCGCCTCGCAGGCCGGCGTGCACGAATTCATCAGCCGCCACCCGCACGGCTACGACCTCATGGTGGGCGAGCGGGGCCAAACGCTGTCCGGAGGCCAACGTCAATGCATCGCCCTGGCCCGCGCCCTGGTGCCCGATCCTCCGGTCCTGTTGCTTGACGAACCGACCAGCATGATGGACCTGGCGTCGGAAAGGCAGTTCGCAAACCGCCTCAAGGAATTGTTGGTCGGCAAGACTCTTATCCTGATCACCCACCGGCCGTCGCTGTTCCATCTCGTCGACCGGCTCATCGTCCTGAGCCAGGGGCGCGTCATCGCCGACGGACCGCGCGACGAGATACTGAACAAGGCGAAACAACACAGCAGAGCCAAAGGTTAATACGGGACCTGTGGTGAGGTATCATGGCCAGCCCCGAACAATGGAGTGACTCGGACTTCGCCGCCGAGGTCACGGCGGCCCGGATCCAGGGCCCGCGTCCGGTAGCCATTTTACTGTTGTTCGGTGTCGTCGCGTTCTTCGCGGCGGCGATCGCCTGGGCATGGTGGGCGGAGATCGACGAGGTCACCCGCGGCCAGGGCACGGTCATTCCGTCGTCGCAGGTGCAGGTGATCCAGAACCTGGAAGGTGGAATCCTCAAAGAGATCCTGGTCAGGGAAGGGGATATGGTCGAGGCGGGCCAGATCCTCCTGCGCATCGACGACACCGGCTTCGCCGCCAGCCTGGGCGAACAGCAGGCGGCGTACTACAGCCTGATGGGCCAGATGGCCCGCCTCACCGCCGAGTCCGAGGGCGGCTCGCTCGAATTCCCGCCCGAACTCATGGCCGAGGCGCGGCAGGTGGCCGTCAACGAGCGCAAGTTGTTCAACGCCCGCCGGGCGGACCTGAAATCGCAGCTCGGCATCCTTCGCAAACAGGTGGACCAACGCGAGCAGGAACTGACCGAGCTCAGGGGGCAACTGAGACAAAACCGGTCCAGCCTGGTACTCCTTGAGGAAGAGTTGCAGATGACGGAGCCCCTGGTGCGATCGGGCGTGGTTCCGAAAATCAACCTCTTGCGCCTGAGACGAGAGGTGAACGACCTGGAGGGCCTGATCAAAGGCACCCTCCTGGCCCTGCCCAGGGCGAAGTCGGCGGTGCAGGAATCCACCCGCCGGATCGAGGAACGGTATCTGAACTCCCGGTCCGAGGCCCTGCGCGAGCTGAATGCCCAAAAGGCCGAGTTCGCCCAGGTCGAGCAGTCGATCCTGGCCGCCAAGGACCGCGTGGTGCGCACCGAACTGCGCTCGCCCGTCAGGGGCATCGTGAAGCAGCTGAATATCCGCACCATCGGCGGTGTGGTGATACCCGGCATGAACCTTATGGAAGTCGTGCCCCTGGACGACACGTTGCTGGTCGAGGCCCGCGTCCTGCCCGCCGACGTCGCCTTTCTCCAACCGGGCCAGGTGGCCACCGTCAAACTGACGGCGTACGATTTTTCCATTTACGGCGGCCTGCCGGCCAAGCTGGTGCGCATCAGCGCCGATACCATCGTCGACGAGCGCGGCGACAGCTACTACCAGATCATCGTCAGGACGGATAAGAGCGAGCTCGTGCACCAGGGCAAGGTCCTGCCCATCATTCCCGGCATGGTGGCAAGCGTCGACATCCTGACCGGCCGCAAGACGGTTCTCGATTACCTTCTCAAACCGATTCTCAAGGCGAGAAACCGGGCTCTGACGGAACGATGAGCGTGCGATACCCGCTTCTGCTGCTGTTCGTGGTCGTCGCCGCGTCCGCGTTGTCCCCGACGGGAAACGCCCTTGCCCAGGGGCGTGAGCGCGGCGGGACGCCGAGCCCCCACGCCGGCCCCGGCGGCGCCCCGCCGCCGCCCCTCTTGGGCACGGTGGAGATCGCGTCCGACAACCTTGCCGCCTTGCCCCAATGGACGCGAGTCCTGAACAAGATCGGGGACGAGAAAAAGGCCGTGGACCGTTGCGACGCCAGCGTGGATGCGTGCGCCTCCGCCGAGATCATGGCCTGGCGGGCAATGATTCAGGGACTGCGGTCCCAGGCGCCGCTGGACCAGTTGTCGGAGGTCAACCGCTTCCTCAACACCTGGGCCGAAAAGCCCGACGACGCGAACTACGGCACCGAGGAGTATTGGGCGTCGCCGCTGGAATTCATCGCCCGGTCGGGCGATTCGGAAGACTTCGCCATCGTAAAGTTCTTCACCCTGAGGGAACTGGGCTTCACCAACGAACAGCTCCGCATCGTCGTCGCCAAGGATGTATTGAGAAATAAAGATCATTCGTTTCTTGCCGTCTACCATGACGGTGAAATTCATATCCTGGATAGTGTTTCAAACAGTGTTCTAACGCAGAATGACGTGAAATATTACG
This sequence comes from Pseudomonadota bacterium, assembly GCA_022572335.1. Taxonomy (GTDB): domain Bacteria; phylum Pseudomonadota; class Alphaproteobacteria; order Rhodospirillales; family 2-02-FULL-58-16; genus JACZQZ01. The sequence goes on along the minus strand of JACZWD010000091.1, from coordinate 5,724 downwards.
TTCCGTTTTATTCCGTCAACGAGACAACCCGCTGGGCGCACATCGTTGTCCACGCACAGGCCGCCGTGGCCGCCGGTAAACCGGCGCGGGGGACCCGGTGATGGCAGGGGTTGCAACCGGTCCCGATGTCAAGGACCTGATCTCCGGTCGTGCCCTCGGGCAGGCCCGGCCCAACGTCAAGCGGATGGTCTTGCGCGGCGCGGCCGTGATCGCGGGGCTGGTCGCGGTGGCGGTCCTGGTCCTTGTCCTGATGGTGCAAAACCGGGAAGAAGAGCTTGTCGCCGGGGTTCAGCACCGGGTTGAAATCACCGCCACGGCACGCGCCGAGGTCTTCGCCACCTGGCTTGAGGGCGTGGCCCAGCTTGCGACGCGGCTGACCGAAAGCGGCCTGTTAAGGTTGTTCGCGGCCGAGGCCGGTCTCGAGGGCGGGAGCGGTTCGCTTTCCCGCCCCCTGCGGGACCAGCTCCCCTACATGCAGCTCGTCGTAACCGATTTCGCGGAGCAGAGCGGTATCGCCGGGGCCTACCTCATCGGACTCAACGGCCAAGCCTACCTGGCGAACGCATCCGCGCCCAGCCTCATCCCCTCCCAGAGGAGCGCGGCGCAGACCGTTTACCAAACCGGCCGGCGAACGGTATTGCCGTTGCGCGTCACCGAAGACGGCTTGGCGCTGGACATCCTGTTCCCCCTCACCGCGCCGCAAACGGTCGACGCCGAGGCGGCCGGGCGGACCGTCGGCGTCCTGCTGATCACCGTTCCCGCCAACGAAAAGCTTGCCGGCGTTCTCGCACCAAGCCCCCTTGCCGAGACGGGGGAACGGACCCGCCTGGTTCAGGTCACGGCGGCCGGCGCCGAGGCGGTGGACCCATCGGGCCGGCCCCATCTGCGTCCGATCCCAGGCGCCGACGTACCGGCGAATTCGGGACCCCTTCTCTTTGCCCGGCGGATGAGCCTTGGCGGCGACACGGCCGTGTTTTCGGCCGGCGCCGCGGTCACCCAGACGCCCTGGCTGGTGGTGCAGGAGGTGGACCAGGTGACCGCCCTTTCACCGATGACGACCTACCGCGTGGTCGGCGGCGGCCTGGCGCTGTTGACGACGGTACTGGTGGCGGCGGCCTTTGTCGCCGTCTGGTGGCGGCAGGTCGGCGAGGACAACCGGGCCCTGGCCGTTCAATATCACGAGCTGGCGTCGCAGATCCAAGCCCAGCGCCGCCTTCTCGACAGCATCAACGACTCCATCGAGGAACGCATCGGCCTCAAGGACCTGGCCGGCACCTATATCTACGCCAACCCCGCTTTCGCCCGTGCGGTGGGGCGCGAGGTGGTGGAGGTTGTCGGCCGCGACGACGCGGCGATCTTCGGTCCCGCGGCGGCTGAGCGCTTAAGCGTGTCCGACGAAAAAGTGCTGGCCACAGGCCGCGTCACGGTCACCGACGAAGAGCTCGAGGTGCTTTCGGAAAAACGTTTCCTCACCGTTTCGAAGGCCCCCTTGCGCAACGATGACGGGGATGTGATCGGGATCGTCTCCGTCGCCCGCGACGTCACCGAGATCATCGCACAGCAGCAGAAACTGGAGAAGGCGGGCCGGGCCACGGTGGCGGCCCTTGTCCACACCATCGAAATGCACGACCCCTATCTGGCCGGTCATTCCCGCCGCGTGGGCAGGGTCTGCGGGGAAATCGGCCGCCGGCTGTCCCTGTCGGCGGAGGACATCGCGGCCCTGGAGATGGCGGCCGACCTGTCCCAGATCGGGAAACTGTCGATCCCCCGGGAGATCCTGGCCAAGGAATCCAGGCTCCTGCCCGACGAAATGGAAATCCTCAAGGGCCACATCGAACACCTCGAGGCGACCCTGAAGGACATCGACTTCGGCCTGCCGGTGTGCGAGACGGTCGCGCAGATGCACGAACGCCTTGACGGTACGGGGTACCCGAGGGCTTTGCAGGGCGACGCGATCAACCTGCTCGGGCGTGTCATCGGCGTCTCGGACGTGTACTGCGCGCGCATCGAACCGCGCGTCTACCGCCCCACCATATCCAGTGCAGAAGCCGTGAAAATCCTCGAAGACAACCCCGGAAAGTACGATCCGAAGGTGGTCGCGGCCCTGCGCGCGTACGCGGACGAGGCGGAACCCCAGGCCCCCATGGCGGAAAAAAGGCACGCCCCCACGGCGTGAGCGGTCGTCCCGCCGATCGGGCGCGCCGACATCCGACGCCGACATCAAAACCGCAACGCGTGCATCGACCGGACGTGGGGTCCCACGGCAACCCCGGGGGTCGCGGGGCGCCCCCCGCATTCGGTGTCGGGGGGACACCCCCCGGCCGGCCCCCCGGGGGTCGCGGGGCGCCCCCCGCATTCGGTGTCGGGGGGACACCCCCCGGCGGCAACCCCGGGGGTCGCGGGGCGCCCCCGCATTCGGTGTCGGGGGGACACCCCCCGGCCGGCCCCCCGGGGGTCGCGGGGCGCCCCCCGCATATGGTGTCGGGGGGACACCTCCCGGCCGGCCCCCCGGGCGAAACGGATCGCCGGTCAATCGTCCGTCTTGGCCGCGGGCGCACGCCCGTAGCGGTCCTCAAAGCGGACGATATCGTCTTCGCCCAGGTAGTCCCCCGATTGCACCTCGATCACGAGCAAAGGCGTGTCGCCGGGATTTTCCAGGGCATGTTTCACCCCCAGCGGGAGGTAGATGGATTCGTTTTCGTGCACGAGAACGGTTTCGTCGCCGCGTGTGACCTTGGCCGTGCCGTTGACGACAACCCAGTGTTCCGCCCGGTGGTGATGCATCTGGAGGCTGAGCTTTTGCCCCGGATCGACGTGTAGGCGCTTGACCTGGAAGCGGTCTCCGGCATCGATGCTCTGGTAATACCCCCAAGGCCGATAGACCTTGGAATGCACGGCGTGCTCCGTACGCCCGGCCCTCTCCACGTCCTCCACGACCTTGCGGACGTCCTGGGCCATGTCCCGGGACATCACCAGGACGACGTCGTCGGTGGCCACCACCACCACGTTCTCCAGGCCCAGGGCGGCGACCAGCCGGCCGTCGCTGCGGATGTAGGAATCCCTGGTGTCGTGGGCGATGACGTCTCCCAGGGTCACGTTCCCGTCGCCGTCCTTGGCCCCCATCTCCCACAACGCGGACCACGAGCCCACGTCGGCCCATCCCATGTCCACGGGAACGACCGCCGCTCTCTCGGTGTGCTCCATCACCGCGTAGTCGATGGACAGGGGCTCGATCTTGGCGAACGCGCCGCCGTCCAGGCGCAAACAGCCCTGCTCCTCCACGGCGTCCGCGACCGCCCTGCGACAGTACTCGAGCATTTCCGGCTTCAGGCGCTCCAGCTCTTCCAGATACCGCCCGGCCCGGACCAGGAAAATGCCGCTGTTCCAGTGGTAATCGCCGGCGCCCACCAACCGGCGCGCCTCTTCCAGGTCCGGTTTTTCAACGAAACGGGCGACGCGGAAGCATCCCTCGGCACCGTCGTACGGGGCGCCGCGGCGGATGTAGCCGTATCCGGTTTCCGGCCCCGTTGGCGGGACCCCGAACATGACCAGGGCGCCCTGGCCGGCCGCGCCGGCGCCGCTCTCAACCGCCGCCAGGAACCGGGGAACGTCCTCGATGACATGATCCGAGGGGAGCAAAAGCATCATCGCGTCCGGGTCGTCCCCGGCCAACAAAAGGGCGGCCACCGCGGCGGCCGGCGCCGTGTTGCGCCCGCCCGGCTCGAGCACCATCTTCGACGGCGCGATGTCCAGTTCGCGCAACTGCCCGGCGATGAGAAAGCGGTGCTCTTCGTTGCACACCACCACGGGCGGCGCGAACCCCTTGCCCGCCACCCGCCGCACCGACTCCTGCAGCATGGTCCGCTCGGAGACGAGGGGCAGCAACTGTTTGGGATAGAGGGTCCGCGATACGGGCCACAACCGGGTGCCGGCGCCCCCGGAGAGAACGACGGGATAGACAACCTCTGGCATTAATTCCCCCTACCTAATGTTCCGGCTCCGACATTTCGTTCCTTAGGGTCGGCCCAAAATACGCGCAAGTCTTTGATTTTGTGTTGCTCCGCAAAGCCAATCGTAGAAACAAAGCGTTTGCTACGGGATACCAGTGGCTTTTATCAGTTAAATTGCACCGATACGACGGCATTGCGAGGTTTTCAGCCAGTACCCTCTATCATAATAGGATGACACGGGTGACGGCCATGGGCGGTCATTCGGTCAGTGTCCTGCCCCAGAGATTCTTACGTTATGCGACGGTCTTGCGAGGTTTCCGGCCAGTACCCTCTATCACAATAGGATGACACGGGTGACGGCCATGGGTGGCCATTCGGCTAGGAGCGCGGTTCGAAGTGATGGGGACCCATCACGAGAGCCGCGCGACGACGTCCGATGGCCGCCCATGGCCGCCCGAAGGGTCGTATTTCGCGCCTTTTGGGGGCGTCAGCGCCGCTTGACGATGCCCCGCATCGCCGGCGCGGCACTTCCTGCCCGAAAGACGCGAAAAGACGATCACACGTACCATCCTATTGTGATAGAGGGTACTAAGAACGCGCTGCGCCGTGATGCTGGAGCACCACAAGCGGCGCGCGACGCCGCCGGGGGCCGGGGGGGCGTCCCCCGCATACCGGAGCCGGGGGGACACCCCCGGTCGCCCCCCACATATGGTGTCTGGGGAATACCTCCCACATACGGCACACCCTGCCGGCCGTTTCATGATATGCCTCAATGTATTGATTCTTATACCAGAATCCTGTTGCGCCGTCATCAGATAACAAGGTCATCCGTGCAATGCCGGCATACACTTGCTCCCGACATTTTTGAGGGCTGCCGAAGCCATCGGCCGCGGCAAAGCGCCCTCAAAATCCCGCTTCCATGCGCCGATGAGGTGGAACACGGATGGTTTTCAAATATATTTTGTGGTATTATTCTATTCATACCCTATTCGGGGGATGCGGCGCCCGTCTGCTTGGTCGATAATGCCGCCATGAAATTTGGCCCGGAGTACAATCGTACGCCGGGCGTTCGCCGTACCTTTGGGGAGGTAACGCCAAAAGCGAACAACGTTAAGACAGGGAAAGACCATGGATGGCACGACCGAGAACATCAGCCCCATCGATAACCAAGCGGCCCCGACCGACGCCACCACCGAAAAGAGCAGCGAAATGACCGTGCAGTTGGCCCAGGCCGCGGCCGCGGTTGAGCTTGCCTCGCCCGGACGGGGGGCGGAGGACTCCATTTCCGTGGAGGCGGGCCTGACCTACCGGCTCGTGGACCCGGTTCTGCGCTTCACCCAGGACGGCGGCAACCTTGTCGTGCACTGGCGCGACACCGGGCACACGACGCTTGAGGACTACCTTGTGTTCGCCCAAACGGACCTGCCGCCGGCGCTGACCCTTGCCGACGGGAGCGTCATCTCCTTTGACCAGTTGATGGCCTCCATCGAAGGGTTCGATCTGGGCATCATCGCGCCGGCGGCGGGGCCGGCGGCGGCGGCGCAGGCCGCGGGCGGCGCCTTCAACACCCCGTTCGACGGCGGCGATATCGGCGAGGGGCCCGGCATCACGGACCTGCTGCTCGGCACCGGGCTCCAGTTCGGCCTGCTGGAATTTGAGGACAACGTTATTCCGGACGACGAAGTGGATCTGCCGGGGCCGTCAGGCCCTATAATCGATAACGGGTTCACCCAGGCGGGGGGGGTAGGGCTTCCGGCGGGGGTCATCGGGCTTT
>JACZWD010000090.1 GCA_022572335.1 Pseudomonadota bacterium | reverse complement strand
GCCGCCACCCTCCCTGAGAGGACATAATCCTTTTTGTAATTATGGTAATTATATTATGAAGCTGCGGATTGCGTATCCCCCGAATGGGGTATATGGACAAATAATTATGGATTTTGCCGATTCGGCCGAAATCGGCGGATTTCCCGCCCTTCAGGATCCTGGCGGCGCAATCATCCCGCGCTAAGACGGCCGGGTGGACCGGCCGTTCACGGACGCCGCCCTCAGGCCAGCCCCATCTGCGCCAGCACGGCCTGGGTCAGGGGGCTTTCGCGGTCGGCGAAATCGGCCAGGATGGTGAAATGGTTGAGGCCCGGGCGCTCCATCACCTGGACCGGCGCGCCGCGTTCGCTCCAGGCGGCGTCGAGATCGGCGCTCTGGCGGCGGAACTCGTCGCTTTCGTCGCCGCCGACGGCGAGGATCAGGGGGGCGTCGGACGTAGGCGGAAGGCGGACGGGACTGTTGTCCGCCACCTGGGCGGGGGTCAACCCGAGGGTGTCGTCCAGGTAGCACAGGCGCACGGGCTCCAGGTCGAACACGCCGCTGATGGCGCAGCCGCCCTTCACCAGGTCCCGGGGCAATCCGGCGAAGGCCGGCCAGTCGGTGGCCATCATCATCGCCACCAGATGGCCGCCCGCCGAGTGGCCGGAGACGAAAATGCGCCGCGCGTCGCCGCCGAAGGAGGCCGCGTTGCCGTGCACCCATGCGAGCGACAGGCGGCACTGGCGCACCAGCTCGTCCATGCCGACGGCGGGAATGAGGGCGTAGTTGACCACCACCAGGGCGGCCCCGGCGTCGACGAAGGCCGGCGCCAGGAAGCTGAAGTCGCCTTTGTCGCGGCTCATCCAGTAGCCGCCGTGAAAAAACACCTGCACCGGCGCCGGACCGCCGGCGGCGGGGAACACATCGAGGGTTTCGGCGGCGGAGGCGCCGTAGGCGACGTCGAGGCGGCCGGCGTAGGCGCCGCGCGCGGCGGCGCAGTCGCGGGTCCAGCCTGCGTGGTGCTCGACGTGCTCGGGCACGGCGGCCCGGTTGTCGTACTGGGCGTCCAGGGCCGCCCGGCCGTACTCGCGATACAGGGTCTCTTCGTTCATCGTCCCCGGTCTTTCCGACCCGTCCTCCGCGGCAGCGGCGGCCCACTCCGCCGAAGCAGCCGCGTCGGCTGCGAAGGCCGGGCTGCCGCTGCGGAGGGTGGATGGCGCCACCCTACACCGTCGGATGGAGAGAGGAAATGCCGCGCGCCGGGCTTTTCGTTTATTCAGCGGCCCCCGGCGCGCCCGGCACGCACCGTCGAGTCGCGGGTTTGCGTGAACAAATGCTGGTACCCTCTATCATAAAAGGATGATACGTGTGATCGCCTTTTCGCGTCTTTTGGGCAGGAAGCGTCGCGCCGGCGATGCGGGACATCGTCAATCGGCGCTGACGCCCCCAAAAGGCGCGAAAAACGACCCTTCGGGCGGCCATGGGTGGCCATCGGACGTCGTCGCGCGGCTCTCATGATGGGACCCCATCACGTGGAGGCGCGCTCCTAGCCGAATGGCCACCCATGACCGTCACACGTGTCATCCTTTTATGATAGAGGGTACTCGGGTGCCGGCCGCCACCGCCGGGGACGCCACCAGCCATGCGCGCAACATTGACCACCGCCCTTTCCTCCATGCTCGCCGTGCAGACGATGACGTCCATGGCGGTGTTCACCGTCGCCGTCTTCGCGCCCGCGGCGGCGGCGGACATCGGCGTCGACGCCACCACCATCGGCGCCTTCATGTCCATCGCCTATTCCGTCGCCATGGTCTCCGGCTTGGCCGCGGGCACGCTGCTGGGGCGCTACGGGGCCGTGCGCGTCAGCCAGTTCACCATGCTCTGCGTGGCGGCCGGGATGGTTGCCATCGTGCTGGCCTCGCCCCTGGCCGCGGTCGCGGGCGCGGTGTTCATCGGCATGGCCTACGGCCCGGGCAGTCCGGCCAGCGCCCACGTGCTGACGGCTGTGTCGTCGCCCCGGCGGCGGCCCCTGATCTTCTCCATCCGGCAGACCGGCGTGCCCCTGGGCGGCCTGCTGGCGGGCGCCGCCGTGCCCTCCATCGTCGTCCTGTTCGGCTGGCGGGGCGCGGCGCTGGCCGTCGGCGGGTTGGCGCTGGTGGTCCTCGCCGCGGTACAGCCGGTGCGCAACGCCTTCGACGCCGACCGCAGGCCCGATCTGCCCCTGGCCGTGGCCGGCATCGCCGCGCCGCTGAAACTGCTGCGCGCCGATCCCATGCTGCGGGCGCTGGCGGCGGCGGGGTTCGCCTACGCCGGGTGCCAGACGTCGGTCGCCGCCTTCTTCGTGCTCTACCTGACCGACGCGCTGGGCATGCCGCTGATCCAGGCGGGCCTCGTCCTCGCCGTCGTCCAGGCCGGGGGGATCGCCGGGCGCCTGTTCTGGGGCGCCGTGGCGGGGAGCGTGATCTCGGCGCGCGCCGTTCTCGCCGGCCTGGGCGTGATGATGGCCGCATGCCTGGCGGCGATGGCGGTGCTCACGGCGGACTGGCCGCCGGCCCTGCTCACCATCCTCGCCCTCGCCCTCGGGGCCAGCAGCTTCGGGTGGAACGGCGTCTACCTCGCCGAGGTCGTATCCCGGGCGCCCGAGGGCGCCATCGGCCAGGCCACCGGCGCCGTGCAGTTCGTCATGTTCGGAGGCGTCGTCGTCGTGCCCCCCGTCTTCGGCGCCCTGGTCGCGGTCACGCACGGCTACACCGCCGCCTTCCTGGCGGTCGCCGCGGTGGCGCTGGGCACCGGCCTGTACCTGAGGAAAGCGTATAAAGCGGTGCCGGATGCGCCGTGATCAGGATCGGCCGAACGGGTGTCACGGTATCCGGCACAGGCGAAACCGGTTGATCCCGGGAACGCTTGGCCGACTTATGCGAGCTTGACAAGCTGCTTGCCCAGGTTGCGTCCCCTGAGCATGCCGATGAAGGCGTCCGGCGCGTTCCCCAGTCCTTTGGCGATGGTCTCGCGATAGCGCAGCCGGCCGGACGCGACGAGGTCCTCGAGTTCGGCCCGGGCCTGGTCCCATGTCTCGCGATAGTTGCTCAGCAGGAACCCTTGAATGCGCAGGCTCTTGTCGAAGATCAGGCGCGTGTTGGTGACGCCGTAGGGCTCTCCTTCGGCGTTGTATCGAGACAGCACGCCGCACACCGGAACCCGGGCAAGCCGGTTCAGATGAGGCAGGACGGTGTCCAGCATGGCGCCGCCGACGCTGTCGAAGTACACATCGACGCCATCGCCCGCCGCGGCCCCGATCTGTTCTCCCAGGTCGTCGCGCTGGTAGTCGCAGGCGGCGTCGAAGGCGAACTCTTCGGTGACGATCCGGCACTTCTCCGGGCCCCCGGCGATGCCGATCGTCCGGCAGCCCATGGCCTTGGCGATCTGGCCGACGGCGCTGCCGACGGACCCCGCCGCCGCGGAGACGAGCACGGTTTCGCCCTCCTTCGGCTCGCCGATGATCTTCAGGCCGGTCCACGCGGTGACGCCGTTCGATCCGCACGCCCCCAGATAGGCGGTCAGGGGAACGTTGTCCTTCGGCACGACCTTGAAATCCAGGTCCTTCCCGTCCGAGACCGCATACATCTGCCAGCCGAGGCGCCCGACAACGTGGTCGCCGGGGGTGAAGGCGGGGGTGTTGCTTTCGAGGACCTTGCCCAGCACGCGGCCGACCATCACCTGGCCCGGCACCATCGCCGCGCCGAAAAAGGTCCAGCCGCCGCCCATGAGCATGCGCATGTAGGGATCGAGGGAGAGAAACAGGCTGCCGACAAGGAACTGGCCGGGGCCGGGCACGGGCAGGGCTGTCTCGACGATCTCGAAATCATCGGCCACGGGGAACCCCCGGGGCTCGCGGCGGAACAGGACCTGCGTGTTCGTCTGTTTCATCTTCGGTATCCGTGATTAATGGGAAAAGGCCGGCATCCGGCGCACCACGTCGCCGTCAGGGGTCGGGCGGCCTCCCGGGAAGCCCGGCCAGGCCGTCCCTGTCTTTCGCCGAACGGCCGCCGCCCAACATGTCCAGGATCGCCGTGTAGAACGTTGCCACCGGGAACGCAACGCTGACCACCTCGTCCACGCCGGCGAGCCCACCGCTGTTCACCGCGACGATGGTCGCCGTGCCACCGCGCAGCAGGAGGAGCGGATCACCGGAATCGCCTTCCATGTCCGCGCACCGGTGGACGAAGAGGGCCTGGCCATGGCGGAAGTGCGGGCCTTTGCATTCCATGTCCACCGACATGACGTGCCGGCGGACCTTCGGATAGCCGGCCAGGGCCACCCGCGCGCCGGATCGCAGGGCGCGTTCGAGAGCGGTGCCATCGAGCACGGTCCAGCCGAGATATCCGGCACGCAAACCGATGGGATCGCGCAGCTCGACCAGCGCCCAGTCCTCTTCGGGAAAGGCCTCGGGGACGACGTAGCGGACGGCCGTGGAGTGGCCGACATACGCACCACGCTGGTACCCCGCGGAGAAGTGGACGCTGGGCGCGCCGATCCATTTTCCGGCGCGCTCGATGTAGAAGCAGTGCGCCGCGGTCAGCACCAGCCGCTCACCGATGAGCGCGCCGGTGCAGTTCGCACGTATTCCGAAGCCGGTGAAGTTGATGAGGCCGATGGCGCTCCACGGGTAGCTCGCCGCATCGACGATGGTTCGGGCGAGCACCGCCGCGCAGCCCTCCGTCATCTCCACCCCCATGGCGCATTTGGTGTTCCATTCGGGAGAGTAGTGTTCGTTCGCGGAGGCCGGTGCCGGGCCGGCCAGCGCCAGCCAGAAGGCGGCGCCCGCAAGCCCTGCGCCGCCCCATCGCGCCGGCCCGCCGAGGGCGTGGGTGAGACGTCCGCAACCGCGGAACCCCGCCCCGGCGGGGTTCGGGGCAAGGCCCGCCGCCAACCATCCCGTCCTTTCTGCCGCCATCGGTGGAAGCTCCCTTTCGGTGGCGCGAGGCCTTCCTGGTGAGTACTGGAGAAGCCGCCGCGCCGGGGCGGGGCGGGGGGTCCCGCTAGTACTCCCTTGCACGATTTCGCGCACCATACGACGGTCTTGCGAGGTTTCCGGCTAGGAGCGCGGCGCGCCGTGATGCTGGAGCATCACAAGCGGCGCGCGACGACGTCCGGGAGCCTCGCAAGACCGCCCTTCGGGTCGCGTTTCCCGCTCCCTCGGGGCGTCGGGAACGCTTGACGATGGCCCCGCATCGCCCGCGCGTCCCCTCCTGCCGAGGGAACGGGAAACGCGATCGTATGATACGCGAAATCGTGCAAGTGAGTACTACCGTATGACGAAGGGGTCGGGCACCTCGTCGGCGGTGCTGATCCACACGCTTTTCGTCTGCAGGTACTCGCGGATGGCCTCCTGGCCGTTCTCGCGCCCGAGGCCGGAGCGCTTGAAGCCGCCGAAGGGCGACATGAAGCTCACCGCGCGGTAGGTGTTGACCCACACCGTGCCGGCGCGCAGCCGTTCGGAAACCGTGATCGCGCGCTTGATGCTTTGCGTCCACACCCCGGCGGCGAGGCCGTAGGGGATGTCGTTGGCGATGGCGACGGCTTCGTCCTCGTCCCTGAAGCGGATCACCGAGAGCACCGGGCCGAACACCTCTTCCTGGGCGATGCGCATGCGGTTGTCCACGCCGGTGAAGATGGTCGGCTCGACGAACCAGCCGTCGCCGCATTCGGGACGGTCCGCCGGCCCGCCGCCGAGGACGCATTCGGCGCCTTCGTCCCGGGCCACCTGGATATAGTCCAGCACCTTCGCGTACTGGGGTTTGGTGGTGATCGGGCCGACCTGGGTTTCGGCGTCCGCCGGGTCGCCCATGCGCGCCGTCGCGGCGAAGGCCACCAGCCTTTCGGTGAACGCGTCGTGGATGGAGTCCTGGACGAGCAAGCGCGACCCGGCGATGCAGGTCTGGCCGGTGGCGGCGAAGATGCCCGACACCACGCCCCTGACCGCGCCTTCGATGTCGGCGTCGTCGAAGACGATGTTGGGCGACTTGCCGCCGAGCTCGAGGGTCACCGGCTTCAGGCCCCGCGCCGCCGCCTCGTAGACGCTGCGCCCGCCCGCCTCGCCCCCGGTGAAGGCCACCTTCGCCACCTTGGGGTGGGCCACCAGGGGCCCGCCCACCTCGGCGCCGAAGCCGGTCACCACGTTGACCACGCCGGGCGGGAACCCGGCCTCGGCGAACAGCTCGGCGAACTCCAGCATGGACGCCGACGTGTGCTCGGACGGCTTGACCACGACCGTGTTGCCGGCGGCCAGCGCCGGGGCGAGCTTCCACGAGGCGAGCAGAAGGGGCGAGTTCCACGGCGTGATCGCCGCCACCACGCCGAAGGGCTCGTGGCGGGTGTAGGTGAACATGCCCGGCTTGTCGATGGGCAGCACGGCGCCCTCGATCTTGTCGGCGAGGCCGCCGAAGTAGCGGTACCACTGGGGCAGGTAGTTCAACTGCGCCCGCATCTCGGTGATCAGCTTGCCGTTGTCGCGGACCTCGATCTCGGCCAGGCGCCCGGCGTGCTCGGCGAGCACGTCGGCGAAGCGGCAGAGCAGGGCGCCGCGCGCCGTGGCGCTGAGGGCCGGCCATGGGCCATCGGTGAACGCCGCGTCCGCGGCCTCGACGGCGCGCTCCACGTCGGCCTCCCCGCCGCGCGGGATCAGCGCCCAGGGCTTGGCCGTGTACGGGTTCACGGTCTCGAACCACTCGCCGCCCGCCGGGTCGGCGGGTTTGCCGGCGATGTGGAGCTTGTATTTTTTCAGGTTTTGCATGGTTGGTGCCTGTGCGAGCCCCTTTTTTATCAGCTTCCCGCACGGCGGTCAGTCGGAAAGGATATGGCCACCGTCGATCTGCTCCGCCTGGCCGAGCAGCGTTAGGGTGCGCAGGACTTCCTCCACTTTCTTCGCCGCGCGACGAGGAGGCCTAGCAGGTAGGGCCTATGGCCTGCATCGATCATTCATTGGAAATCAAACCATTCTCAACGACGTAGCTTCGCCCTTCGGGAGTCAGTCCCCAGTAAACGTGCCCGTGAAGGTAGTTGCCCCCTGTGCGCTTGGCCAACCCGAGTGCATTCAGCTGGTCAAGATGATATTCCGCAACGCCGCGCTCCATCTGAAGACGCTGAGCTAACGCCCCCACATCGCGATCATCGTGCCTAGACCTAAATAGGTAAACAAGCACTTGGCCCGCGTCGTGATCTAAGCCGCCGGCAGGTTTGGACGGTACCTGTGCGCGGAGTTCAGTAATTTCTCGTTCAAGCTCGGCGACCTTTTGGCGAAGCTCTTCAGCTTCCTCGACTGCTTGGTCGTATTTTTGTTCCGCCAAGGCAACGCGCTCTCGCATCACAGCCGAGAGCGGCACTTCTGTCAGCAAGTCCTGTATCGAGCCCATTTTGCTCTCCCGGTCGGAGCGGACGTCGGAAAGCAGGCCGAAGCCCGATCACAACACCCTTTATGAGTACACACTAGAAGCCTGCGATTAAGGGGACACCTTTACTTAGTTGGTTCCACTAAAAATCTCAATTCCCGATTTTCATCAATTAAGTAAGGTGTCCCCGTAATCGCGGAGTCATGCACTAGCTCCGGCTCGCTCGGCCTGCCGCGTGAGGTGCGATGGTAGGTATCATCCCCAAGTCCGAAGGGAATAGAAGGGAGTGGAAGTCTACTACCATTCAGTGTTATGCTTGAGCCGCGCAGGCCAAGAGGAACTCACGCGCCTGTGCACTGGCTTCGAAAGTTGATGGGATGCGACCATGGCAACAACCGCTCTAGATGAGGGTGATTTGCGGGGGGGGGGTGATTCGCAGAGCGGCCTACAATTTGACTCACATCTCGACAGAGGCGAGATTGCCCGACTCTTTCTGTTGAGCGAAAGCGCGTTAGATCGTGAGATCTGCCGGGAGATCTCCCTGCGGCCACTCAGCTTTCAGCTAGGTTTCTTAAGAGCGTTGATGGAGGCTGAGGGCCTGAGCGGCCTCCAAGTCTTAGCATTTCTCAAGAAATACATCGAGCTGAAGGGGAGGCTCTTGAAGATTCCGGGAAGAGCTGCGGCCGGACTAGTCAGACAGCGCCTTCCGGATGGTGGCCGCGAGTTCTGCGAGAATATGGGCTATTGCAAAGGTAAAGCCGAGATTAGAAAAAAGTTTGATGACCTTGCAGGCCTGGAAGACGAAGCTGGCTTGGCGGCGGCTACGGCCTTGGAAAAACTCAAAGAATCTATTCCAGATATTTTGGAATTTGCGAAGGAATCCCTTGACGCACTGAGCGATTTTCTCGGCGACTGGATCATTCCAGGCGCCTTTCTCATCAAGGTCGTGAAGTACGGCCTAGATGATTTCTGCCCCTGCTGCGAGGTTTGCGATGGCTTGGGGGAAATAGCCGAGGCGACCTGCCGACGCTGCAAGGGTAGCGGTCTCAAGACACCCTTTCCTGCCTAAACTGGCTGCCAGTGTGCAGCTTTCAAACGGGGACGCGTGCGTCATCGCTAGGGCACGCTCAATCCCTCCTCACCTGTTTGCACAACGCTTCTAGTTTTTCACGGGAGCGGATGCCCTACGCCGCTAACCGGACCGGCACCATGCGACCGCATAAATACCGCACAAAAAAAGGGTTAGAGCATCGGCGTACTATGCTCTAACCCCTTGAAATAATGGGGGGCGCACGGGGATTCGAACCCCGGACCCGCTGATTAAGAGTCAGCTGCTCTACCAACTGAGCTATGCGCCCTTAGAGGGGTGCCGGCCGGCGTCGGGGCCGGCGGGTTTGCCGTCACGTTCATAGGCGACCTTGGGGCCGCTTGCAAGGGCCGCGCCGCCTTCGCCACCGCTACGGCGTGCCGCTCCCTCACAGCTCCTCCTCGGCGCCGCGCCGCCCGATGACCATGTCCCGGTGCACGTAGACGCCGAGCAGCAGGCCGAAGCCGAAGAGCAGCGTCAGCATGGCGGTGCCGCCGTAGGAGATCAGCGGCAGGGGCACGCCGACCACCGGGATGAGGCCCATGACCATGGCGATGTTGATGAAGACGTAAAGGAAGAACGTCGTCGTCACCCCCATGCCGAGCAGGCGCCCGAAGTGGTTGCGCGAGCGCAGGCTTATGGCGAAGCCGTAGACCAGCAACAGGACGTAGAGGCCGAGCAGCGTCAGGCCGCCGACCAGTCCCCACTCCTCGGCGAGCAGGGTGAAGATGAAGTCCGTCTGCTTCTCCGGCAGGAAGTTGAGGTGGCTCTGGCTGCCCTGCAGGAACCCCTTGCCGAACATGCCGCCCGAACCCAGCGCGATCTTCGACTGGATGATGTGGTAGCCGGCGCCCAGGGGGTCGTTTTCCGGGTCGAGGAAACTGAGCACGCGGGTCCTCTGGTAGTCGCGGAGGAACTGCCACGTCACCGGCACCGAGACGATGGCCGCCGTCCCGACCACGGCGAACTTCCACATCCTGACCCCGGCGGCGAAGAAGATGGCGCCGCCGGCGATGACCAGCATCAGCGCCGTGCCCAGGTCGGGCTGGCGCAGCACCAGGGCCGACGGCGCCGCCACCATGAGCAGCGGCGGCACGACGAACAGCGGCCGGCGCACGTCCTCGGCGCTGCCGCGCTATGACCTGATCGTGGTAGGCAGACCCTGAGGGCATCAGTCCGCCAGCAGGCTGGTTAGGAGCGTGCCGCTGATTGAGTGCCATCATTCGTACTCCTCGCGGAAGCGGCGAACGAAGAAGTGGGCGGCGACGTTGAACGCCAGCGTGATCAGAAACAGCATCATGCCGACTGCGAACAACGACTGATAATCGACGGTGCCGCGCGCAGCGTCGCCGAGGCCCACTTGTAACATGAAGCCGGTCATCGTCTGGACGCCCTCGAACGGATTAACCGTGAGCTGCGGCGTGGAGC
>JACZWD010000089.1 GCA_022572335.1 Pseudomonadota bacterium | reverse complement strand
GCTCGCGGAAGATCCCGCTGGCGAAGCTCGACGCCGCCGCGTTGGGCCTGCCCGGGCGGATGATGACGGCCGGCGGGCGCGCCGCGCGGCCGTCCAGGAATCCCTTGCGGGTGTAGTCGTTGATCATCAGCTCGCCGATGGACTTGGTCATGCCGGAGGTGGTCTCAGGCGTCTGCTTGGTGGTGTCGGTGACCGTCGCCGGCATGGCGCCGCCGCCGAAGGCGGCGACCGAGCTGGTGAACACGACCCTGGGCGCGCCGGCGCGCGCCCGGCATGCCTGGAGGACGGTGCGGGTGCCGTCAACATTTACCCGCAAGGCAAGGTCGAAGTCCCGCTCGCCCTCGCCGCTCACCACCGAGGCCAGATGGAACACGGAAATGTCGTCGCGGTCGATGAGGGCGGACACCGTGTCGCGGTCGGCGACATCGCCGGTGACGATCCCGACGCGCCCGTCCAGCCCCGGCGGGCGG
This sequence comes from Pseudomonadota bacterium, assembly GCA_022572335.1. GTDB lineage: Bacteria > Pseudomonadota > Alphaproteobacteria > Rhodospirillales > 2-02-FULL-58-16 > JACZQZ01. The sequence continues at coordinate 9,463 of JACZWD010000089.1, read as the reverse complement.
GCCGTGGGCGTCACGGCGTCGAACAGCACGATGCTGTCGATCTCCTCGGCGGCGCCCGACGGCCCGGTGAGCGCGCCCCTGAGCACAAGCCGCCGGGCCAGGTTCAACCCGATGAAACCGGCGCCTCCGGTGATGACGACCTTCACATCCCAACCCTCTTTGGGTGTCCCGGTGTTTTCCGCGGCCCCGTTGGGGGGCCGGTTCAAACAGGTGTATCCAAAAAGCCGGCGCGCCGCGAGGGGGCGGGCGCGGGCGGGGCGCGGCGCTAGCCTCCCAACAACTCCGGCCGCACCATCCAGGCCAGCGCCCAGCCGCCGCCGTCGGCGCGCTCCAGGCAGACCACGGTGCCGGGCTGGAAGGCGGCGACGTTTGCCTCTTCCGAACCGGCGACCAGGCGCGAGGCGAGGCGGTCCATGAACGGCAGGTGCCCGACCACCATCGTGTCCTCGGACCATCCGGCGATGGCCCCGGCCAGTGCGTCGGTGGCGTCGTTGGGCGCGAGGCCGGACGCCTCCTCCTCCGTCACGTCCCCCGGACCCAGGGCCTGGGCCAGTAATATCGCGGTGTCGCGGGCGCGCGTCTTGGGGCTGTGGACGATGCGGCCGACGCGCACGCTGCGGGCCAGAAAGGAGGCCACGCGCTGGACGTCGGTGCGCCCCTTGTCGCTGAGCGGCCGGTCCGGATCTTCCTCGGCCGGCACCGCTTCGGCGTGCTGAACCAGATAAAGCCGCATCGAAGGGCTCTCCCTTGGACGGACCGCCCGGCGCAGGGTTTGTTTGACGGAATGGGCGCGCGGGCTGCGCGGTGGCTACGATACCAGAATCCCATCGCCAGAACCAAAAAATACCTTCCGCGGCGCGAAGCCCCGGTCAGTGCAACCCGGCCAGGATCATTTAGGGGTGTGCCGACGCCCGATCCAATCTGTACAGCGGATTCGCATACTCAAAGAGAGAAAAATCGTGTTATAGTAGAAAAAAATAAAATGGTCCCCGCTCCACCGAATGCGGTGTAGGTGGCGGAGAAGGAGGAGCGGCCACGCCAAGGCCGACGGGTACGCGGAACGGCCGGGCGAATGAGGTGTGGAGGGAGGGCTTTTCATGGACATCGTGCGGTGTCGCGGCGGTCGCTATACGGAAATGTTGCGCGCATTGGGCCCTGGCGCGGAATGGCTGAGATTCGGCACGGACGTGCTCGTGGCAGGCAAACCTCAGGCGTTGGAGACCGCATTGGTCCACGGCGCACGGGCTGGAGTGCGGACAGAACTGACTTCGCGCGATGTCGATCCCCGGACCTTACACGTCGTGGTCCAGAAGGGCCGGCTATTCCAACAGGTGTTTCCCGAAGTATCGGTGATCGCCGACTACGGACGCTTCCTGTTGGTGAGCATGCCGCCTGCCCAAGCACGGAAGGCCGGAACTCCGAGCAATCCCTGTTTCGCTGTCAGCCCCGTCAAGGGAAACACCATCGTATTCGAATCGCGGCGGGCGGCAGCGCGCGCAGCGTCCGTGCCATGGATCCAGAATCTGGTCGACGGGTTGGACCAATCGTCTTACGAGGCGAAGCTTACACATTTGGTTTCGTTCCCAACCCGGCATTCCACCAGCACACACTATGCCTCGGCCGCCACTTGGGCCCGCGATGAGTTGGCTAACCTGGGTTACGATGCGCGCCTTGAGACAATCGACGTAACTGGTGCACAAAGCGTCAACGTCCTCGCCGACAAATCCGGCGTTGGCCCGGTTCCGCGCGGCCTGGTACTGGTGGTGGGACACCTGGATTCCGTGAACACCCTGGGCGGGCCCACCGCCCCCGCGCCTGGAGCTGACGACAACGGAAGCGGCGCCGCAGGCGTACTCGCGGTCGCGCAGGCGCTCAAGGACCACCCGGGCAACGCCGATTTGCGGCTTGTGCTATTCGGCGGCGAGGAACAGGGGCTGCATGGGAGCACCCAGTTCGTTAGCGCATTGCCGGCGGCTGAGCGGGGACGTCTTAGTGCGGTCATCAACATGGACATGATCGGTACTTTGAACACTGCCGCTCCCACCGTGTTGCTGGAAGGGGCCCAGGTCTCGCAGGCGGTAATGAACGACCTCGCCGACGCGGCAGCAACCTACACCGGGCTCGCCGTACAGACCTCGCTCAACCCCTCCGCCAGCGACCATGTGCCTTTCATTAACGCGGGTCTGCCGGCCGTCTTGACCATTGAGGGTGCTGACAGCGCCAACGGCGATATTCACTCGGCCGACGACGACATTGACCGCATCGATTTCGGCTTGGCGCTTGAGATATTGCGTATGAACGTCGCAACTGCGGCGGCTGCACTGGGAACGCAAGGAGATATCATCATGGCGGACATTATCCACACCCCGCTGCCGGCCGGCCCCCTGGATCTCGACGCCGAGTCCGTTTTCGATATCAACCCCATGCTGCGACGGCAGCTCAGCGGCACCTATGTCCACAACGGCGGAGCGTCGGCACGCCAGGCGGCGTTCACCGACCGTGCGGGAGACACCGTCGGATCAACGACCCTGAACGAAGCGAGTGCACCTTTAGACGGCCCGGTATTCTTGCCGCGCCCGATCCCCTCGCCGGAACCGCCGCCGGGGCCATGGCCGCAGCCCTTGCCCCGACCCATTCCCCTGCCACGACCATTTGACCCGCCCTCCGAGTCCCCCGTCCTTCGCATTCGCTTCACGGTGCGTATCGACATCGACGGCCCCGATCCCCTAAACGTGGTCAGCGGGTCGGTTGCTGCTTCCTTCACTACGATTAACCCCACCGCCCATTTCGTCGGTCGGGTCGCCTCGTTGTCGGTGGCGAGCGGCACGACGAACTTGGTGGTCGAGGACTTCCAGTTCATCTGGCCTCTAGGGGGCACCATTGAGCGCCTGGAAATCGAAATTTTCCAGCTCTCGATCCTGGGAACACCCAATGCCCGTATCACCTTCATTGAGCCGGGAGGGCGGCGGCACGGACCGTTTGCCGTGCCTCAGGCATCCAGGTATTTCCACGAATTGGAATACGAGATGGACCGTGAAGACAACGCTGTCGATGCCGAGCCCTATGACACCCATACCCACCCCGACCGCCCGTCCGATCTACCGCGGGAGATCCTGACCGTGCGTACGGCGTACGCCAAGGCGGGATTGAACATGGTGCGCTCGTCCGGCAGCGGCACGGTCGTCGACACCACCGAGGCCGGGAGCGACAACCGATGGTCGGAGACGGAGCTCCATCAGGCCATGGAGAGCCATTGGTCCGCTTTCGCCAACAAGCCGCAATGGAAGCTGTGGGTGTTCTTGGCCGAACTCGGTGCTTCGGACGGACTCGGCGGCGTCATGTTCGACGCCGCGATCGGCGAGCCGGGCGGCGTCGACCGCCAGGGTACGGTGGTGTTCACCCGTGCACCCCACTTCCACACCGAAACAGGCGCTTACATCCAGGCCAACCCGCCAACAGCGGAAGCGGTGCAGCGCGAACTGTTCTTCAATCTGATCCACGAAAGTGGCCATGCGTTCAACCTGTACCACTCCCACCACAAGTCATTTGCCACCCCATGGACGGCCCCTGCGTGGATGCCGGTTGTCCAGGAAGCCAGTGCGCTTTCGTGGATGAGCTACCCGGAAGTGGCGTCTGCCGCCGGGGCTACGGCACCGCCACCCCAGGACAACGCGACCTGGTTCTACGAGCGGTTCCGTTTTCGCTTCACAAACGAGGAACGGTTGTTCTTGCGCCACGCGCCGGAACGGTTCGTGCAAATGGGTGCCGAGGCCTGGGGGCAGCATCATGGCCGGGTCGAACGCGAGACTCTCAACCACAACCTGGAGCTGGTGGTCCGCAATCTGACCCCGGTCGTCGACCTGGGCGTGCCGGTACGCATCGAGATACGCCTGAAGAATGTCGGTGCTGAACCGATGACGGTGCATACCGCCCTGGAACCCGAGGACGGCTACGTGGAAATTGCCGTGACGGGACCCGACGGACAGCGGCGACCCTACCTGCCCGTGAGCACACGGCGGACCTACGTGGAACGCCGCACCCTGAAGCCCAAAGAAGCCGTCTACGAAGCGGTAAACCTGACGATGGGGCTTGCGGGTTTTTCCTTCAAGCGTCCGGGCGCCTACCGGATCGAGGCCAGCTACACCAACCTGGACGGCACGACCGCGGCCGCGGCGATGCGATTGTATATCCGACCGCCCCGGGATTTCGAGGACACGCCGGCCATTGATGACCTGTTCCATGCTCGCGTCGGCCGGGTACTGCGATTCGACGGCGCTCCGCTGATGGACGATGTGAACGACCGCCTCGACTGGGCGCTGAAACGCCTGGGCAAAAAGCACCCAGCCCGGCCCATGCTTGCGGCGGCCCGGAACCTGCCCTGGGCGCGGCGGTTCAAGACCGTGCCCCCGGGAGAGGGGAGGCTACGCGTCCTGGACGCCGATCCTGGTAGGGTGGAAGCGGCTCTGGCGCCCGTATTGGACGATGCGGCGGCAGCCGCCGACACATTCGGTCATATTACTTACCGGCGTATGGTGGATACCTACTGCGACTGCGCCCTCGAAGCAGGGAAGAAGGCCAAGGCCCAAGGCGCCCAGAAGGCCCTACACGGGTTGTTTAAGAAAAGAAAGGTGGTCGCGGGTGTGATCGCCGACGTGGAGAAACGCCTCAGGAAGCTGAAGTAATTGCGCTTGGGCCGCGTTCAGCGGCTTGTCCCGGCCTTGGCGGCAGCCCCCGCCGCCGCGACCATGGCCTCGGCGGCGCGCAGTTCGGCTTCGGCCTCCCGGTGCTCGGGGCCCTCCGGGGCGGCCTCCCGGTGCGCCTCCTGGGCGCGTTTGAGCCGTTCCTCAGCGTCGGCGCGGTCGATCTCGGAAGCGGGCACGGCTTCGTCCGCGAGCACGGCGCAGCGTCCGTCCGCCACCTCGGCGAAGCCGCCGGAGACGAAGATGCGCATGGTTACGCGATCGCCTTCGTACACCTCGACGGTGCCGGGGCGCACCGTGGACAGAAGCGGCGCGTGCCCCGGCAGGACGCCGAAATCGCCGTCCCCGCCCGGCACCACCACCATGTCCGCCTCCTCGGCGAACACCACGCGCTCCGGCGTCACCAGTTCGAACGGGACCTTCTCCGTCATCCGAGGGGTTCCTTTCGCAAGGGGCCCGTTCAGGCCGCCTCCACCGCCATCTTCTTGGCCTTCTCCACCGCTTCCTCGATGGTGCCCACCATGTAGAAGGCGGCCTCGGGCAGGTGGTCGTATTCGCCGGCACAGATGCCCTTGAAGCCCTTGATGGTGTCTTCCAGGGACACGAACACGCCCGCCATGCCGGTGAACACCTCGGCCACGTGGAAGGGCTGGCTCAGGAAACGCTGGATCTTGCGGGCCCGCGCCACGGCCAGCTTGTCGTCTTCGCTGAGCTCGTCCATGCCCAGGATGGCGATGATGTCCTGCAGGGATTTGTAGGTCTGCAGGATGCGCTGCACCTCGCGCGCCACATCGTAGTGTTCCTGGCCGACGATCTGCGCATCGAGCACGCGCGACGTGGAATCCAGCGGGTCCACGGCGGGATAGATGCCGAGCTCGGAGATCTGGCGCGACAACACCGTCGTCGCGTCCAGGTGCGCGAACGAGGTAGCCGGGGCCGGGTCGGTCAGGTCGTCCGCCGGCACGTAGATGGCCTGCACCGAGGTGATCGAGCCCTTGTTGGTGGACGTGATGCGTTCCTGCAATTCCCCCATGTCGGTGGCCAGGGTCGGCTGGTATCCCACGGCGGACGGGATGCGCCCCAACAGCGCCGACACCTCGGAGCCGGCCTGGGTGAAGCGGAAGATGTTGTCGATGAACAACAGCACGTCCTGGCCTTCCTCGTCGCGGAAGTATTCGGCCAGGGTCAGCCCGCTGAGGCCGACGCGGGCGCGGGCGCCCGGCGGCTCGTTCATCTGGCCGTACACCAGCGCCGCCTTGGACCCGGGGCCGTCCAGATCGATGACGCCGGACTGGATCATCTCGTGATACAGGTCGTTGCCCTCGCGGGTGCGCTCGCCGACGCCGGCGAACACCGAATAGCCGCCGTGGGCCTTGGCGATGTTGTTGATCAGTTCCATGATGATCACGGTCTTGCCGACGCCGGCGCCGCCGAACAGGCCGACCTTGCCGCCCTTGGGGTAGGGTTCGATAAGGTCGATGACCTTGATGCCGGTGATCAGGATCTCGGTGTCCGTGGACTGGTCCACGAACTCGGGCGCCGCCCGGTGGATGGGCAGGCGCTTCTTGGTCTTCACCGGGCCGCGCTCGTCGACCGGATCGCCGATGACGTTGATGATGCGGCCCAGGGTCTCCGGGCCCACGGGCACCGTGATCGGGCCGCCGCTGTCGACCACCTTCTGGCCGCGCACCAGGCCGTCGGTGGTGTCCATGGCGATGGTCCGCACCGTGGACTCGCCCAAATGCTGGGCCACCTCGAGCACCAGCCGCGTGCCCTGGTGGTCGATCTCCAGGGCGTTCAGGATGTTCGGCAGGTCGCCTTCGAAGCGCACGTCGACGACGGCGCCCATGACCTGGGTGACGGTGCCGATAATGTTCTTTTTCATCGTGCTGGCTCCACTAGGGAAAGTGCGTGTCCGATCTCTCTCCGGGCCTTTATACCGCCTCGGCGCCGGAAATGATCTCGATCAGTTCGCTGGTGATGACCGCCTGGCGGGTGCGGTTGTAGGTGAGCGTCAGGTCGTCGATCATCTCGCCGGCGTTGCGGGTGGCGTTGTCCATGGCCGTCATCCGCGCCCCCTGCTCGGACGCATAGCTCTCGGCGAGGGCGCGGAACATCTGCACCGAGACGTTGCGCGGCAGCAACGCCTGCAGAATCTCTTCCTCCGACGGCTCCAAGATGTACAGCGCCTTGGAGCCGCCGTTGCCGGCCGCGTCGTCCTCGCCTTCGGGCGCCGCCAGGGGAATCACCTGGCGCGTCGTCACCACTTGGCTGATGACCGACTTGAAGGTGTTGAAGAAGACCGTGCAGACGTCGAATTCCCCGGCCTCGAACATGGCACACAGGCGCTGGCCGATGGCGTGGGCGGCCTCGAATCCCGCTCCCGTCTTGGTCACGTCCTCCAAGGTGTCGAGGATAAGGCTTTCGTAATCGCGCTTGAGCGCGTCCCGCCCCTTGCGGCCGACGCACAGCAGGCTCACGGATTTCCCGCTTTCGTGAAGGGCGGTGACGTGCCGCCTGACCGCCCGGACGATGCTCGAATTGAAGCCGCCGCACAATCCCCTGTCGGCGGTGATGGGGACGATCAGGTGGGACCGGTCGCCGCCGCTTCCGGCAAGAAGCGCCGGCGCGCCCTCGACGGTGGGCAGGCTGGCCGTGAGGGCGCCGAGCATGCGCTCCATGCGGTCCGCGTAGGGGCGTGCGGCTTCCGCCGCGGCCTGGGCCCGGCGCAGCTTGGAGGCCGACACCATCTTCATGGCCGACGTGATCTTCTGCGTCGACTTGACGGTGGCGATGCGGATTCTCAGGTCTTTTAGATTGGGCATCGTGGTTCACCGCCGGTGACCGCCGCGCCGTTGCGGGCCGGCGTCACGAAAACGCCTTGGCGAAGCCGTCGAGGAAGGATTTCAGTTTTTCCTCCGTTTCCTCGGACAGTTCTTTGCTGTCGCGGATGGACCGAAGAATGTCTTGCCTGTTGGCCCTGAGGTCGTCCAGCATGGCGGCGTCGAAGCGGGTGACGTCCTTGACCTCGATCTTGTCCAGGTATCCGCGCACCCCGGCGAAAACGGAAACCACCTGCTCCTCCACCGGGCAGGGCGCGAACTGCCCCTGCTTGAGCATTTCGGTCAACCGGGCGCCGCGGGCGAGCAGGCGCTGGGTCGCCGGGTCGAGGTCGGAGGAGAACTGGGAGAACGCCGCCATCTCCCGGTACTGGGCCAGTTCCAGCTTGATGGTACCGGCCACCTGCTTCATGGCCTTGACCTGGGCGGCGGAGCCGACGCGGCTGACCGAAATGCCCACGTTCACCGCCGGGCGGATGCCGGCGTAGAACAATTCCGTCTCCAGGAAGATCTGGCCGTCGGTGATGGAGATCACGTTGGTCGGGATATAGGCGGAGACGTCGCCGGCCTGGGTCTCGATCACCGGCAGGGCGGTGAGCGACCCGCCGCCGTTGTCGTCGTTCATCTTGGCGGCGCGTTCGAGCAGGCGCGAGTGCAGATAGAAGACGTCGCCCGGATAGGCCTCGCGCCCCGGCGGGCGGCGCAGCAGCAGCGACATCTGGCGGTACGAGACGGCCTGCTTCGACAGGTCGTCATAAAAGATCACCGCGTGCATGGCGTTGTCGCGGAAGTACTCGCCCATGGTGCAGCCCGCATAGGGCGCCAGGAACTGCAGCGGCGCCGGCTCCGACGCGGTGGCGGCGACCACGATCGTATAGTCCATGGCGTTGTGATCCTCCAGCGTCTTCACGATCCGCGCCACCGACGAGCGCTTCTGGCCGATCGCCACGTAGATGCAGTACAGCTTTTCCGATTCGTCCTTGGCGTTGTCGTTGATGTCCCTCTGATTGATGATGGTATCCAGGATGATGGCGGTCTTGCCGGTCTGGCGGTCGCCGATGATGAGTTCGCGCTGGCCGCGGCCGATGGGAATCAAGGTGTCGATGGCCTTCAGCCCCGTCTGCACGGGCTCGTGCACCGACCGGCGCGGGATGATGCCGGGCGCCTTGACCTCGATGCGCTTGCGTTCGCTGTCGCCGAGGGGGCCCTTGCCGTCGATGGGATTGCCCAGGGCATCGACGACGCGGCCCAGAAGCGCCTTGCCCACGGGCACGTCGACGATGGCGCGGGTGCGCTTTACCGTGTCCCCTTCCTTGATGCCGCGGTCCTCGCCGAAGATGACGATGCCGACGTTGTCGGTTTCCAGGTTGAGGGCCATCCCCTTGATGCCGCCCGGGAACTCGACCATCTCGCCGGCCTGCACGTTGTCCAGCCCGTGGACGCGGGCGATGCCGTCACCGACGGAAAGCACCTGACCGACCTCGGCGACCTCGGCCTCGGTACCGAAATTGGCGATCTGCTCCTTCAGGATCGCCGAAATCTCCGCCGCCCGGATATCCATCACCCAACTCCTTTCATGGCCAGGCGCAGGTGTTGCAGCTTGGTACTGAGCGAGCTGTCGAACATCCGCGATCCGACGCGCACGATCAGGCCGCCAAGCAGCCCGGGATCCACCTTGAGGTCGAGCACGATCCTGGCGCCGACCGCTTTCTTCAACGCGGCGCCGATGGCGGTGCGCTGCTTTTCGCTCAACGTTTTGGCCGAGATCACCTCGACGCTGGCCTCGCCCCGGTGCGCCGCCAGCAGGGCGCGGTACGCGGCGATCATGTGGGGGAGCACGAACAGCCGCCGGTTCTGCGCCACCACGCCGACGAAGCGCACGCTCAACTCGCCCATGGCGGACTTTTCCATCAGCGCCGCCAT
>JACZWD010000267.1 GCA_022572335.1 Pseudomonadota bacterium | reverse complement strand
TTGTCCCCGGTCGGTGCGGGCACCGTTATCTCGCGCAGATAGTCGATCAGGTGCCCCAGCTGGTCGTCGTCCTGGACACGCTGCGCCGGCATCTTGGTCCCCGGCAGGAACACCTCCGGCCCCTTGTGGAACAGGGTGTACAGGGTCTTCTCGTTCCATTCGAAATCGGCGTCCCGGAGGGTCTGGGAGTAGTTGTAGCCGGGAAGGGTGCCGACGCGGCGGCCGAAGAGGCCGGAGAAACTGGGACCCGAACGCTTGCGCCCGTCCGCCGAAAGGGAATGGCAGCGGGCGCACCGGCGGAACATCTTCGCCCCCGCATGGCTGCTCGTCAGCCACGGCTTGGGCTCCGTCGTGTCCTCGTCGGGGATGCCGATGCGGTCGCCGGTCGCCAGGTGCCAGACGCGCACGACTTCGTCCGAGCTGGCGGTGAGGGCGAAACGCCCGTCCGGCGTAAAGGCCACCGCCCAGACGATCTCGTCGTGGGCGGGGATGGAGCGGATCGGTTTCCCCGTGTCCAGGTTCCAGTGGACCAGGAACCCCTCGCGGCCGGCCGAAAGCGCCGTCTTGCCGTCGGGGGCGAAGGCGATGCCGTAGATCTGGTTTTCGTGCCCGGACATGACCCCGATCGCCGTGCGCGCGGGCAGATCCCAAAGGCGCAAGGTCTTGTCGATGCCGGCCGACAGCAGGCGCCGTCCGTCCGCGGACACCGCCAACCGGGTGACCGCCAAGGTGTGTCCCTCCAGCTTGCCCAGTGGTTGCCCGCTGGCCACGTCCCACAGCCGCACCACCCCGTCGTGGCCCCCGGTCACCAGCACCTTGCCGTCCGGAAGGAAGGCCAGGGTGTTGACGTGGGCGGGCTGCTCGATGGTCCTGAGGGCGGCCCCGGTCGAAAGGTTCCACAGCCGCACCGAACGGTCCCAGGCGCCCGAGGCGGCGACGGTGCCGTCCGCGGTGATCGCCAGAGCCATGATCGGACCCTCGTGGCCGGTCAGGCGGCGCACGGGTTTCATGGTCTCCAGGTCCCACAGGATCACCGTCCTGTCGTTGCCGGCGGTCAACGCCCGCCTGCCGTCGGGGAGGAAGGCGACCGCATTCACCGGCCCATCGTGGGCGTCGAGCACGCCCACTTCCGTCTGATCGACGAAGTCCCAAAGCCGCGCCGTGTAATCGAAGCTGCCGGTGAGCACACGGCTGCCGTCGGGCGACACGGCGAGGGCCCGCACCATGCCCCCGTGGCCGATGAAATCCGCCACCGCCGGGCCGATCCCCGCCATGGTCAGGGCCGCCGCCAGGCAACCGGCGCGTATCCCCCGGCGGGACGACAAAGGCGCAATGAACGACAGCATGGGCGCTACATTCCAAGGGTTCCGGCCGGTATGGGCCGTATGCCCATATGGGTATTATTCATCAGGGAATCCGGTTTTTTCGCAACGTGGTTCGGCCGCGCGGGCATTGTCGCCGAATCGTCACGCGGTTCAACCGTGAATTCATGGCCGGCGTGCGGTCCGCTCTACCGCCGGCAGCGGGGAGCGGGGCGTTACCGCCGGGCGTGGGCGGCCAGGAAGACCCTGACCGCGTCGGCGACGGCGCGCTCCACGTCGGCCGGATCCGGCTCGGAATCGAGGTCGAGCAGCCGGCGAATATACAGGTCACCGCGCAGCAAGGCGAAGAACAGGCGGGCGGCACGCAGGGGGTCGTCGACCTTGAGGATTCCCTTGCCGTCCAACTCGGCCAGATAGTCGGCCAGGTTGGCCGCCGCCAACAAGGGGCCGGACCGGTAAAAGGCTTCGGCCAGATTTGGGAAGCGGCCGCACTCCGCCACCAGGGTACGGAAAAGCGCCATGCCTTCGGGCGCCAACACCACGTCAAGGAACCGCCGGGCGGTGCGGGCCAGCGCCGTTTCCGGGTCGTTGCCGCGGGCCTCGGGCATGCCGATGGGCTCGAGCAGCCGGTCGCATTTGTCGCGGACGATGGCCTCGAAAAGGGCGTCCTTGCCGTCGAAATAGCTGTAGATCGTCTGTTTGGCGACCCCCGCTTCGCGGGCGACCGCGTCCATGCTGGCATCGCCGTACCCGCAATCGAGGAAGACCCGGGTCGCGGCGTCCAGAATGGAGTCGCGCTTGCTCCGCGCGGCGCCGTTTTGCGCGCGGTGTTTCGCGGCGGTCGATTTCCCGGCCATCACACGCCTGTTATTGCCTATTGATCCCGCACCGCTTTCATCATAGTCTAGACTAGACGGTCCAGTCTAGTTTATTCTGGGTCCGCCGTCGTGTGCCGGCGGACGGCCCTTACATAAATCAAGACGCGGCTTGCCGGCGTTTGATGCGAAGGATGAGATCCCGGACCAATACCAAGGGGCGCCGATCATGACCCATAGAGACGGCTTACCAAGGTTTTCGGCCCTAAGCGTGCGCCGTGGCGATGCGGGGCATCGCGAAGCGTGCGCGACGCCGTCCGAAAGCCTTGGTAAGCCG
>JACZWD010000088.1 GCA_022572335.1 Pseudomonadota bacterium | reverse complement strand
GACGTGATCCGCACGGCGCTGAAATTGCCCGCCGACGGGGGTGGGCGGTAGGGCGGTCGCCTGACGCGGGGACCCGACTCGGGTACCGTCCACCCCGCCGGTTTATTTCAGGGTTACTCAGCGGCCAATGCGGTGATCGGCATCTCGTCCCATGTACGCCCTTCGAGCAGCCGACCGGCCTTCTTCTTGTTGCGGCCGCCCCACTGCTTGAAGAAGAAGGGCACCCCGGCGGCGTCACATTGATCGCGAATATCCGTGACCCAATCGATCTCTATCGGACGCGCTTTCGGACCCGATTCGCCACCCACGATCGCCCAACCTATTCCCGCCAAATTCAGGTCTGGCAGCGGCCCGAGCAGCGGCTCAAGGGAGAGGAATTTAATGGCGGCTCCCGTTTTCCGGAGGTCGTCTATGCGGAAGGTGTAGTCCTCGTTTTCCACGCTGACCCCCATCCAGATGTTCGTGCGCCACGGCAGTCGCGGGGCAAGCTCCCGCAGCCGCCCGGACCGTTTCGTGAGGATCTGGAAACGATGCCACCACGCCTCCGTCATCACGGCGAAGACCCGTTCGATGAACCCAAAAGGCACGGCCTCATGGAACAGGTCGCTCATGGAGTTTACGAAAATGGTCTTCGGCGTTTTCCAGCGAAGGGGCTGCTCGACCAAGTGGTCGTGGAGGGTCAGGGCGAAACCGTTTCGGTAGTTCCTCTGGCCCATGGCCTTAAGGCGCCTCGCCATGCGCTCGGCGTAACAAAACTTGCAGCCCGGACTGATTTTCGTGCACCCGGTCAGGGGGTTCCAGGTCGCCTCGGTCCACTCGATCGCGGAATTCATACCCATACTGTCAATCTTACGTTGGGAAGGTTACCAAAACATCATCGGGAAACGACAGCTTCCCGTCTTTGCCCCTCCGTCGCTTCTGAGCCGGCGGCGAAACTTTTACCGCACCACGCGCCTCCAAATTCCGAAGGGCCTCCTTGTAGTTCTTTTTTACGTACGGCTTGCCGATGTGATGACGCAAGAACACAACTTCCATTGCCAACGTAGTCCCCGCGAAATCACGGCTAAGCAACCCCTCAAGCTCGTCAAGCAGAGGCCGTTCGAGACCAAGCGCCGGAGCCATTTCATCCGTTGGCCAGAACGTATAGCTGGGAACACCTTGTTCGCAAAACGAACTCTCTGCGGCCATGATGTCCTTCATGATCTCATATCCCTTGGGGTGCTTCGATACGAAGATCAGGTGGTGGGAAGTCCGCCTCCCTCGATCTTTAAGGAACCGGAAAGACACCACGTAGCCGCCACCGACATCTTGGATAGCTCGGGTCAGGCTCTCAATGACGGCTTCCTCCTTTTCCCGTTTCGGCATGGCCGCAATCCGTGCTCGCAGTTCATTCGCCCGCGCCTGTCCGAACAAATCATCGATATGGCCTTCAACAAGGTCATTTAGAAGCGCACCCCTTATCCTGTTGTAATTGAAAAAGAACAGGCAGTCGCATCCCCAGTCCTTTATCGCCGCATGGATGAGGCGCAAAGACAGGCCCTTGTATCCATAGGGGTCGGCAAAGAGAAACGTCGGAGGCAGAGGCGTTCTTTCCAAAAAGCTCACGATTTCATCGCCAACCTCATGGTTCGTGATTTGTGGCGTATGCGTCAGGCTTTGGATCCCGGGCAAATCTGCCACTGCCGTCTCAAGGGTCGCTACATGTTTTGGAGCGGCATCGTTAAAGACGGTGATGAGGTTTTTTCTGAGATGAAGCCGCGAAATTGCCTGCTCCAACACAAGTATCGGCGTCGACGCCTCACCATCCTCGTAACGGCCAGGCCCTGAAAACAGATCGATGTATGCGATGCGACCTCCGGAATACCGGTCGGCGGTCGCCTTGACCACATGCGCCCACGCCGGGAGATATTTTGTGACGATCCTGGCTTTCGCGCGTGACTGGTCAGTTCTTTTTTCGAAGAAAGCCTTGGCCTTAGCCACCGCTTGTTCCTCCAGAGGTCGATAGCCGATTGTTCATGATATGTTCTACAATTCGATAGGTCAACTTCCCAGTTTCGCGTGTGTCCGATCTCGATCCCTCCCGTTGCCCTAGGCAATCCCGGCGGCGAAGTCTTTCAGGTAGCGGAGCCCGGCGATCGCCCGGCTGCCGTACCACGACACCATCTGGGCGTCGATGGCGGCGAGGCGCACGCCCCGGCAGGGATAGTCGGCGGCGAACGCCTCCAGGTGGGTTTCGGTGAACGGAAAGGGCTCGGAGGCGAACAGCACCACGTCGGTCCGCCCGAGCAGTCCGGGGGTGATGTCGACGGCGGGGTAGCGGACGTGTCTGTCGTGGCCGACGGTCCGCCAGCCCACCAGGGACAGGGTCCTGGCGATATAGGTGTCCCGGGAAACGGTCATCCACGGCTTCTTCCAGATGAGGTAGAGGACGCTGCGCTTCGGCAACGTTTCCGCCGAGCCGAGCAGGGTCGCGAGGGCGTCTTCGAAGCGGGCGCACAAGGCCTCGGCCCGGCGCGCACGCCCGAACAGCCCGCCCATCAGCCGGTAGAGCCCGAGATTGTCGCGGGGCTCCATGGGATGGGTGACGACGACCGCGCACCCGGCGGCGGCGATCCCGTCGGCCACGTCCTTGGGGGTTTCGTCGATGTTGACGATGACGTGGGTGGGGTTCAGGTCCCTGATCCGGTCCAGCTTGACCGTCTTGGTGCCGCCGACGTTGCGCGCCCGCTTGACGCGTCCCTCGGGGTGCACGCAGAACGCCGTGCGCCCGACGACGCGCCCGCCCAGGCCCAGATCGAACAGCAGCTCGGTGATGCTGGGCACCAGCGAGACGATGCGGACGTCCGCGCCCGCCGGCTCGTGGTCGACCCCGGCGGCGTCGGTGAGGGGGGCCGCGGGCGAAGGAGGCGTCATCGGAGCGGTCCGCGGGCGGCCTTTCCGCCGTCCGCGCCGGCCTTCAGGCGGCCGCGCCCGGCGCCGGGACGGGTGGGCTGGTCGGGGTGCGCCATGGCCGGCGTGATAGCACGGCAAGCCGCCAAGGGGAACGGCCCCGGCCCCGCGACGATTGGGTTGCCAGCGGGCGGGGATGCGTCTATAACGCGCCGACCTCGGCCCCGGGGGGCCACCGGGGGGTGTCCCCCCGACACCGTATGCGGGGGACGCCCCCGCGACCCCCGGGAGCGGAAATTGCGCCCGGCGGCCGGGGGGTCGGACGGGTCATTCCGTCGGATCATTTCCGATCATCGCATCAGGGGAATTTGGGGGCATGGCTGTCGAGCGAACCTTGTCGATCATCAAGCCGGACGCCACCGGCCGCAACATCACCGGCAGGATCAACACCCAGTTCGAAGACGCAGGGCTGCGCATCATCGCCCAGAAACGCCTTCGACTCACCCGCGAGCAGGCCGAAGCCTTCTACGCCGTCCACTCCGAACGGTCGTTCTACGGCGATCTTTGCGAATACATGAGTTCCGGGCCGGTGGTGGCGCAGGTCCTGGAGGGCGAGAACGCCGTCGCGCTGCATCGCGAGATCATGGGCGCCACCAACCCGGCCAACGCCGCCGACGGCACCATCCGCAAGCAGTTCGGCCTCAACGTGCAGGAGAACTCGGTGCACGGCTCGGATTCGCCGGAAAACGCGGCCCAGGAAATCAAGTTCTTCTTCGGCGACAGGGACATCGTCGGCTGACGGCGCGGCCGGCACCTTCGGCCGCTTCCCCTTCCCCGCCAAGCGGACGCCCCCGCCCTTCCCTCAACCGTCAACCGGGTTCACCAGCGCGCCCTCGGGTATTGCCG
The DNA here is from genome assembly GCA_022572335.1 of Pseudomonadota bacterium. Classification (GTDB taxonomy): domain Bacteria; phylum Pseudomonadota; class Alphaproteobacteria; order Rhodospirillales; family 2-02-FULL-58-16; genus JACZQZ01. The sequence continues at coordinate 6,183 of JACZWD010000088.1, read as the reverse complement.
CGCCGTCGATGAGCACGTGCTCGTCGACGACGCGCACCCGGCCCTCGGCGATGAGCCGCACCGCCAGCGGATAGATGCGGTGTTCCTGGCTGAGCACCCGGGCGGCCAGGGCGTCGGCGTCGTCGTCCGCATGCACGGGCACGGCGGCCTGGACGATGATCGGGCCGTCGTCCACGGCGGGGCGGACGAAGTGGACCGTGCAGCCGGAAATGCGCACCCCCGCCTCGACAACCCGCTCGTGCACGTGCACGCCCTTGAAGGCCGGCAGCAGCGAGGGGTGGATGTTGATCAGCCGGCCGCGCCAGCGCCCGACGAACCCGTCGCCGAGCACCCGCATGAAGCCGGCCAGGCAGACGAGCTCCGGCCCGGCCTCGAGAAGCGTCCCGGTGAGCGCGTCTTCGAAGCGGTCGCGGCCCTCGAAGTCCTTGCCGTCGACGACGGCGGCGGGAATGCCCGCCTTCCCGGCGCGGCTCAACCCCTGCACGCCGGGGACGTCCGAGATCACGAGCACGATCCCGGCCGGGAAGTCGGCGTCGGCGCAGGCGTCGATCAGGGCCTGCAGGTTGCTGCCCCGCCCCGAGATGAGGACGGCGACCTTCAGGCGCGCCATGCGTCCTCCGTGCCGCCGAGGACCACCGCCGGGCCGCCGCGGCGGACGATCCGCCCCACCCGGGTCACGGTCTCGCCCGCCTCCGTCAGGACGCGCTCCAGGTCCCCGGCCCGGTCCGCCTCGGCGACCACCACCATGCCGATGCCGCAGTTGAAGGTGCGCCCCATCTCCGCCGGCGCGATGCCGCCGGCCCCGGCCAGCCATTTGAACACCGCCGGCAGGACCCACGCCGTGGCGTCGATCTCCGCCGCCAGGCCTTGGGGCAGGACGCGCGGGATGTTGCCGGCCAGGCCGCCGCCGGTGATGTGGGCGAAGGCCCTGACGCCGCCCGCGCCGAGGGCGGAAAGACAGCTCTTCACGTAGATCCGGGTCGGCTCCAGAAGGGCGTCGGCCAGGCTGCGCCCGGAATCGAAGGGCGCCGGCCCCGCGTAGTCCAACCCGCTGTCCTCGACCACCCGGCGGACCAGGGAAAAGCCGTTGGCGTGGAGCCCGCTGGACGCCAGCCCGAGGACCACGTCGCCCGCCGCCACCGTCTCGCCGGTGACCAGGCGATCACGCTCGACGGCGCCGACGGCGAAGCCGGCCAGGTCGTAATCCCCGCGCCTGTAAAGGCCCGGCATCTCCGCCGTCTCGCCGCCGATGAGGGCGCAGCCGGCCCGGCGGCAGCCTTCGGCGATGCCGGCGAGGAGGCTTTTGCCCGCCTCCACGTCCAGCTTGCCGGTGGCATAATAGTCGAGGAAGAACAGGGGTTCCGCCCCCTGCACCACCAGGTCGTTGACGCACATGGCGACAAGGTCGATGCCCACCCGGTCGTGCCGGCCGGCGGCGGTGGCCACCATGAGCTTGGTGCCGACACCATCGGTGCCGGCGACGAGAATGGGGTCCCGGTATCCCGCCTCCTTGAGATCGAACAGGGCGCCGAAGCCGCCGAGCTCGGCGGCGGCGCCGGGGCGCGCGGTGGCCCGCGCCAGGGGCTTTACGGCCTCGATCAACGCCGCCGCGGCGTCGATGTCGACGCCGGCTTTTTTGTAGGTGAGGTTGGAAAGGCCTTTGCGGTTGGTAATGCCCTCCTCCTCCGGCACAACGTGCTATTACCCTCCTGTTATGGTAGAGGGTACTGCCCTTCGAGAGGGCCGAAGATACTGTATCCGGGACGGTTTGCAATGATCGATCGCGGCTCGCTTTTCGCCCTGTGCAAGGCGCCCCTTTTTGCGGTCGTCGCCGGTGTGCTGGTTGGCGCCGGGGCCGTGACCGATGCCGCCCGGGCGCAGGCGATCGACGTTTTCGAGGTCATGGGGGTGGACGTGGACGTGACCGCGGAGACGGCGGCGGCGGCGCGCGGGGAGGCGCTGATCGACGGCGAGCGGCGCGCCTTCCGGCGCCTGCTCGAGCGCCTCACCCTGCTCGCCGACCGCGACCGGCTGCCGGACTTCAGCCGCGACGAGATCACGGCCTACGTCAAGGATTTCTCGATCGCCGAAGAGAAGGCGTCCGCCGTGCGCTATCTCGCCACCCTGAATTTCCGTTTCAAGGCGGATGACGTGCGCCGGCTTCTCATCGGCCATGCCCTGCCCTTCGCCGAGACCACCAGCAAGCCGCTCCTGGTCCTGCCCGTGTACCAGGCGGCGGGGGTGCTGTTGTTGTGGGACGACCCCAACCCGTGGCGCGATGCATGGGCGGCGCGCCCGACCGTGGACGGCCTGGTGCCGCTGGTGCTGCCCCTGGGGGACCTGTCGGACATCGCCGCCATCGGGGCCGAGCAGGCCGTCGAGGGGGACGCCCAGCGCCTGACCGCCATCGCCGCCAAGTACCGCGCCGGCGACACCCTGGTCGCCCACGGCATCCTGCGCCTGGACACCCGGCGCGGGCTGCCCGACCTGGAGGTCCACGTCACCCGTTACGGCACGGCGCTCCAGAAACACACCGTGGTCCGCACCTTCGCCGCCGACGGGGACGAAAGTCGCGACGATTTGTTGCGACGGGCGGCGGCCGCGTTGGCCCAGCAGGTGGAGGACGACTGGAAGCGGGACAACCTGTTGCAGTTCGGGCGGCCGGCGGTCCTGGCGGTGACCGTGCGGATCAGGAGTCTCGGCGACTGGCTGGTGGTGCGCAAGCGGCTCGCCGGCGTGGCCGTGATCCGCCGTGCCGACCTGGCGCTTCTGTCCCGCGCCGCGGTGCGGGTCAACCTGCATTACATCGGGGAATCCGACCAGTTGACCCTGGCCCTGGAGCAGGCGGACCTGACTTTGTCGAGGGAGGACGACGAATGGATTTTGGGCTTCAGGCCGGCGTCCTCGACGGCGAGAGCGCGGCCGTAGCGCAGCCGTGGGCCGGTGAATCTTCCCAACGTCATCTCGCTTGGACGCCTGCTGGCCGTGCCGGTGGCCGTGTGGCTGGTCTTGAGCGAGCAGCTCCTCGTCGCCTTCTGGGTGTTTGTCGCCGCCGGCGTCAGCGACGCCGTGGACGGGTTCATCGCCAAGCGTTTCGACGCCGAGACCGAGTTCGGCCGATACCTCGACCCCATCGCGGATAAAGTGCTTCTGGTCAGCGTCTACCTGGCGCTCGGCAACGAAGGGTATCTGGAAACCTGGCTGGTCATCATGGTGGTGTTTCGCGACGCACTCATCGTCGGCGGCGCGCTTTTGTTCCAGACCCTGACCCAGTCGCTGACCATGCAGCCGCTGATGGTCAGCAAGGTCAACACGGTGACCCAGATCGTGCTTGCCGCCGCCGTCCTGGGCGTCCACGGATATGCGATCGCGGGCGATGGCGTGGCCGAGGGCGTGGTCGAGGTCCTGGTCTACGCGGTGACCGTGACCACCCTGCTTTCGGGCGGCGCCTACGTGGTGACATGGAGCCGCCGCGCCGCCGCCATGGAGAAACGGGATTGACCCGGGGAACGCGCGTCGCACTGTGGACGGCCGGTTTCGCGGCCCTCGCCCTGCTGCTTCACCTGTTGAGCGGTATTCTGTTGCCCTTCGTCGTCGGCGTGGCGATTGCCTACTTCGTCGATCCGGTGGCCGACAGGCTGGAGACGTGGGGCTGTTCGCGGACCCTCGCCACGTGCCTGATCATCGCCGGCTTCTTCGTCGTCGTCGGCGGCGGGCTGGTGCTTCTGTTTCCCCTGCTTCAGGCGCAAATCGTCGGGCTTGTTTCGCAGATTCCCGATTTTATCGAGGGCCTGCGCGCCTATGCCGAACCCTATGTGAAGCGGCTCCGCGCCGACCTCAAGCCGGAAGACATGCAGCGCCTCCAGGACGCCGCGGAAACCTACGCCGGTACGATCATCGAGTGGATCACCGCCTTGCTGGCCGGACTGTGGAGCGGCGGCGTCGCCTTCCTTCAGCTTCTGTCGCTGCTCATCATCACGCCCGTCGTCGCGTTTTACCTGTTGCGCGACTGGGACAGGATCGTCGCGCACCTGGATTCCCTTCTGCCGGTGACGGCGGCGCCCACCATCCGCGAGCAGGTGGGGAAAATCGACAGCACGATCTCCGCCTTCGTCCGCGGCCAGGCGACCGTGTGTCTGGTTCTGGCGGCCTACTACGCCGTGGCCCTGACCCTGGTCGGATTGCCGTTCGGCCTTCTGGTCGGGATCGGCGCCGGCCTGATCTCCTTTATCCCCTACATCGGCGCGTCGGTGGGGCTGATCGTCGGCCTCGCCATCGCCTACGCCCACTTCGACCAGTGGGCGCCGATCCTCGGCGTGGCGGCGGTGTTCCTGGCGGGGCAGACGGCCGAGAGCTACGTGCTCACCCCGAGGCTGGTCGGAGACCGGGTGGGGCTGCACCCGGTTTGGATCATGTTCGCCCTGCTCGCCGGCGGCGCGCTCTTCGGTTTCACCGGCGTCCTGCTGGCCGTCCCGGCGGCGGCGGTGATCGGCGTCCTGGTCCGCTTCGCCATCGCCCGCTATAGGGACAGCGATCTGTATCAGGGCGGCGGCCCTTGAGCCCCGGCGCGCAACTGCCCCTCGACTTCGATCACCGCCCCGCATTGTCGGGCGAGGACTTCCTTGTCGCCCCGGGCAACGCCGGCGCCGTCGCCTGGCTCGACCGCTGGCCCGACTGGCCGGGGCCCCTGTTGGCCATCCACGGTCCCGCCGGCTGCGGCAAGACGCATCTGGCCCAGGTGTTCATGGCGGCAAGCGGGGCGCGGGCGATCAGCACCGACGCGCTGGGCGGCGCCGAGCCGCGGCACCTGCTGGCCGGGGCCAGGGCGTGCGTGCTGGAGGACGCGGAGGCCTTTCTCGGCGGAGACCTGGAGGAGGCGCTCCTGCACCTGTACAACACGGTCCAGGAAACGGGCCGCCACATGATGCTGACGGCGCGCCGCCCGCCGGCGCGCTGGCCGGTGCGCCTGGCCGATCTGCGATCGCGCCTGAAGGCCGCCGCCGCCGTCGGCATCGGGCCGCCCGACGACCCCTTGATCACCGCGGTGATCGTCAAGCTGTTCGCCGACCGCCAGTTGCGGGTGGACGCGGACGTGGTGTCGTTCATGCTGACGCGCATGGAACGCTCGTTCGAGACGGCGCGGACCCTGGTCGCCGCCGTCGACCGCGCCGCCCTGGCCGAACGCCGCAACATCACGGTGCCCCTGGTCAGGGGCGTGATGGAGGAAATGAGTTCTTAGACTAGGGAGACCGCTCATGGATTTGGGGATCACCGGAAAGACGGCGCTGGTGTGCGCCGCCAGCAAGGGTCTGGGCAGGGCCTGCGCCATGTCCCTGGCGCGCGAGGGGGTGGCGGTGACCATCGTCGCCCGCACGCCCGGGCCACTGGAAGCGACGGCCGAAGACATCCGCGCCGCCACCGGCGCGCCGGTGCAGACGGTGGCCGCCGACATCACCACCGAGGACGGGCGCGGCGCCGCGCTGGCCGCCCTCCCCGACCCCGACATCCTGATCAACAACGCCGGCGGCCCGCCGCCCGGCGACTTCCGCGACTGGGACCGGGACGACTGGATCGCCGCCCTGGACGCCAACATGCTGAGCGCCATCTTCCTCATCAAGGCCACGGTGGACGGCATGATCGGGCGGCGTTTCGGGCGCGTCGTCAACATCACCTCGAGCGCGGTCAAGGCGCCCATCGAAATCCTCGGCCTGTCCAACGGGGCGCGCGCGGGGCTCACCGGCTTCATCGCCGGCCTCGCCCGCAAGACCGTGCGCCAGAACGTGACCATCAACAACCTGCTGCCCGGCGCCTTCGACACCGATCGCTTTCATGCCAACGTGGAGGCGGGGGCGAAGCGGGCGGGGCGGCCCGCCGCCGACATGCTCGCCGAGCGCATGGCGGCCACCCCGGCGGGGCGCATCGGCGACCCGGCCGAGTTCGGCGACGCCTGCGCCTACCTGTGCAGCGCCCAGGCGGCCTACATCACCGGGCAGAACCTGCTTATCGACGGCGGCGCCTATCCGGGGACGTTCTGAGGAAATTTGCCCGGATAATTCATGAAGGGAACGGGACACAACGGACCTGCGTGAACACCGGCGCCATCCGTTGAAGGGCAACCGGCGGCGTTCCATGCGCCAGCGCCGTCATGAAATATCCGGGTTGGCGGGACAGCGACCCGGCCCC
>JACZWD010000266.1 GCA_022572335.1 Pseudomonadota bacterium | reverse complement strand
GCGGGCGCCTTCGAGCGCCTCGCCGGGCTGGGCGAGCCGGTGTTCCTGATCGACCCCATCGACCTGCCGTATTCGTTCGTGCTCAGGGCCGGCGCCAGGGCGCCGAGCCTGACCGCCATCCGCGGCGGCCATGCGGTGCGGGCGACGGCGACCATCCGCGGCCCGTTGCTCGCCCTGATCGACCTTTTGCAGGGGCGGATCGACGGCGACGCCCTGTTTTTCTCGCGCCGACTGGTTATCGAGGGCGATACCGAGGCCGTGGTCGCCCTGCGCAACGCCGTCGACGGCGCCGAGATCGACATCGCCGCCGACATGGCGTCCCTGCTCGGCCCCCTGGCGCGGCCGGCGAGGCGGCTGGCCGGCGCCGCCGGGGCCGTATATTCGCGCCTGGCCGAGGACCTGGAGACCCTGCGCCGGGCGGCGATCGCCCCCGCCATGCGCCGCGCCGGCGCCGGCGCCGCCCGCCTCGACCGGATGGACGAGGCCATCGCCGAGCTCAGGCGCCGGATGCGCCGGGGCAGGATGGCGAAACCGTGAAGGGGCGTACGAGAACGCTCGAACTGGTGTGCCCGGCGGGCACGCCCGCGGCATTGCGCGCCGCCGTCGACGCCGGCGCCGACTCGGTCTACTTAGGCTTCCGCGACGAGACCAACGCCCGCAACTTCCCCGGCCTCAACTTCAGCCGCGCCGACCTCGAGGAAGGGCTGGCCTATGCCCACGGCCACGGGGTCAAGGTGCTGGTGGCGATCAACACCTTTCCCGCGGCCGGCAACCCCGGCCCCTGGCGCGGCGCCGTCGATGCCGCCGCGGCGCTCGGCGCCGACGCCATCATTGTCGCCGACATCGGGCTCGCCGACTATGCCCGGCGCACCCATCCGGGCCTGCGCCGGCACCTGTCCGTGCAGGCGGCGGCGTCGAGCCCCGAGGCCATCGGTTTCTACCACCGCGAACTGGGCATCAAGCGGGTGGTGCTGCCCAGGGTGCTGACCATCGAAGAGATCGCGGCGTTGAACAAGGCCGTCCCGGTGGAGACCGAGGTCTTCGTCTTCGGCGCCATGAGCGTGATGGCCGAGGGCCGGTGTACGATGTCGTCGTATCTCACCGGCAAGTCCCCCAACACGGTCGGCGTCTGTTCGCCGGCCAGCCACGTGCGCTACGTGGACACCGGCGACAGGCTGCTGACCACGCTTGGCGGCTATACCATCAACGCCTTTTCCGAAACCGAGTCCGCCTGCTACCCGACCCTGTGCAAGGGGCGGTTCGTGGCGCGGGGAAAGGCATCGTACCTGTTCGAGGAGCCGACCAGCCTCAATGCCATCGGGATTCTGCCCGAGCTCATGGCGGCCGGGGTGACCGGCCTCAAGATCGAGGGACGGCAACGCGGCCGCGCCTACGTGGCCGAGGTGGTGGCCGCCTTCCGCCGCGCCGTAGACGCCGCGGTCCGGGGCGAGCCGGCGCCGCCGACGGACCTGGTGGCGATGACCGAAGGCGGCTGCTACAGCGCCGGCGCCTACCGCAAGGCCTGGTACTGACGAGGGCGGCGATGGCGGCGAAGCCACGGCAGGCGAAGCTCACCCTGGGTCCGGTGCTGTTCCACTGGGCGCCCGGGAGGTGGCGTGATTTTTACCTGCGCATCGCCGACGAGGCGCCGGTGGAGTCCGTCTGCGTCGGCGAGGTGGTGTGTTCCAAGCGGGCGCCGTTCTTCGAGCCGGTCCTGGGCGCCGTCATCGAGCGCCTGGAGGCGGCGGGCAAGGAGGTGGTCCATTCCACCCTGGCGCTGATCATGAACGAGCGCGAGATGGACACGGTCCGGGCCCTGGCCGCCGGGACGGACCTGTTCGTCGAGGCCAACGACATCGCGGCGGTGTCGCTGCTTTCCGGGCGCCGCCACGCCGTCGGCCCCTACGTCAACGTCTACAATGAAGACACCCTGGCCTTCCTGGCGCGGCACGGCGCGACGCGCATATCCCTGCCCGGCGAGCTGCCGGCGCGATCGATCGCCGCCCTGGCCGGCGCCGGCGGGCCGGAGCTGGAGGTGCAGGTGTTCGGGCGCCTGCCGCTGGCCATCTCCGGGCGCTGTTTCCATGCGCGCTCGCGCGGCCTCAACAAGGACGGCTGCCAGTACGTCTGCGCCGAGGACCCCGACGGCATGGAGGTGGAGACCCTGGACGGCGATCCCTTCCTCGCCGTCAACGGCACGCAGACGCTTTCGTACACCTGGTGCAATCTCGCCGGCGAGCTGGCCGAGCTGCGCCAAATGGGAGTCCACCGCTTCCGCCTGTCGCCGCAGGACACCGACATGGTGGCGGTGGCGCGCATCTTCCGCGACCTGCTGGATGGCCGGCGCCAGCCCCGGGAAGCCCGCGAATCCCTCGCCGGCCTCGCCGGCGGAACACCGTTTTCCAACGGCTTCTATTACGGCGTGGAGGGCGTCGCCTTCAGGGAACCGGTGGGGCCTGTTTCATAGTTCCTCGTCGACCTTGGA
>JACZWD010000265.1 GCA_022572335.1 Pseudomonadota bacterium | reverse complement strand
GGCGATGCGGGGCATCGCGAAGCGTGCGCGACGCCGTCCGAAAGCCTTGGTAAGCCGCCGTTGCGGTCGCGTATGCGGCCCGTCGGAGGGCGTCGAAAAGTTTTGACGATGCGCCGCATCGCCTGCACCTTTCCTCCTACCCGACGAGCCGCCTACGCGATCTCTATGAGTCATGATCAGCGACCCTTGGTATTACTCCCGTGATCGCATTTTCCGGCCACGCCGCCACCGCCGAACCCGCCGCGCGCCCCGGGCGCCAGGCGGGCGGCAGGGCCCAGGCCAAGGCCCAGGCACCGGGGCCGCCGACTCCCGGTAAAATTTACTCAAAATTTATATAAATAACACATAAATAAAAAATATTGCAAACCATATATATCGCATGTAATAGGTAGAAAAATGCTGCTTTAAGGCAGGCGTCAAAGGTATTGCCCGGAAGGGTGTTTGTAAAACTCTCGGTTCCGCCTCTGGGATTTAAAAATCCACGTATGCCCGAGGCGGTTTTCGGGATTTGAGCGACCGGACGCGGAGGAACGTGTTACAATGCCTGTCTCCTTCAAGCACTCCCTGCTGGGTCTCGGCGGCCTCGGGATCGCTCTCGCGCTTGCCGGATGTGGCGGCATCGCCGACCTAACCAGACCCTTCACCACCGCAACCGACCGTGCGTTCGGGGAAAGATTGTCCAGCGACGCCGCCGGCGGCCGCTATCCCGCCGGCCTTGCCCTGTACATGGCGGACAAATTGGCCGATGCCGGCGACTACCTGAGCGCGGTCACCATCTACCGGGCGGCCCACCGGCAAAATCCCGATGATCCGGCAAGTCTGCTCGGACTCGGGGAAAGCCTGCGTCGGCTCGGCGCCAACGTCGAAGCGGAACAAGCCTACCGGCTCGCCGACGCGCGGGCGCCTAAGAACCCGGATATCCTGCGCGGCCATGGGAACAACCTGGTGGCCCTGGGCCGGCCAAAAGCGGCGTTGAAGCAGTACCGGGCGGCACTGAGACTGACTCCCGATGACCCACGGCTTTTCAATGGCATGGGAGTCGCTCTGGATCTTATGGGTTCACACCCGATGGCCCAGGCCCGCTACCGCGAAGGATTGACGATCGCCCCCGACAACGCCTCGCTGCGCAACAATCTCGGGCTCTCGCTGGTGCTCAGCGGCAATTACGCCGATGCGATCGCGAGTCTGGGGAAATTCGCCACAGGCCCCGAGGGGCATGCATCCCACCGCCAGATCCTGGCATTGGCCTACGGCTTTGCCGGCCGCATGGACCGCGCCGCGGTAATCGCCCGCATGGATCTCGACGAAGCGTCGGTACAGAACAACCTCAAATACATCGCCTCGTTGCGCACCCTCGACGACAAGGCGCGGATCGCCGCCGTGTTGGGGTATTCCGGAAAAATGGCCCTTGGCAACCAAATGGCGTTCGCCCGGGCCGAGGAACCGGAACCCCTCGCCGTTGCCGCACTGGACTCCCCGCTCCCTCCGCACCAAGCTGACAGGCCCACAACGGCCTCCCGCCAGGCCGCGGAGCCGGCCGCAAAGCCCGCTCGAGCGGCACCGGTGAGCGCCCTGTCGCACGGCACCGCCCCGGCCACGGCGCCCGCACCGTCGGCCACCGTTGGCGCCCTGCAATGGCCGCGGCAGGGCCACACCCTGGCCTCCACGGCCCCTGGCGCCTCGATTCCCGCCAACCCCGCCCCGGTTTCGACCCTTGCGTCGGCCCCGGAGCCGGCTCCCATCCCGGTTACGGACCCTGTCCCGGTTTCAGACCCCGCCCCGGCCCCGATTCAGGCCGCGGACCCCACGTTGGTCTCTAACCCCGTCCGGACAATGGAGCCGGCTCCGGACGCCTCGCCTTTCGCCGAAATCGAGTCCCCGTTTCCGCCCCGCCAAGCCACCACGGATGCCAACGGACTCGGGCCGCCTTACCACTTGCGCGTGGGCCAGCGCAACGTCCTGCCGCGGGGGCGGGAGCACGTGGTCAGGGGCGGCGAGACCCTGTACGGCATATCGCGGCTGAACGGCCTCGGCGTGTACGAGATGGCGCGGGCCAACGGCTTGAAGCCGCCGTATACCATTCATGTCGGGCAGCGCCTGCGCATCCCCCGGGGCGAAGGCGAGGCCGGCAAAGGGAAGCCGGCGGGTGCGAAGGCGGCCCCCGGTCCCCGGCCCGCCGAGGTGAAAAAACCGGCCGCCCGGGTTGAAAAATCGCCCGCCCGGGCCAAGAAACGGACAGTCCCGGCCGCCGACCCGGCATCCGCCGCGGTGCCCGTGATCCTTGCACGGGCAGAATTGGCCGTCCCGCAAGAGGATCCCACGGATAAAGACCTGTTCGACGACCCCACGGCGTCCGTCATGGGCATCGAAGACGAAATGGCGATGACGGCGGCGGACGACGACGCGGCGGCCGAAGCCGATGGGTCCGCACGGGAGGAGGCGCCGCTGACCCTATTGGCGGCCGTGCCGTCCCCCGAACCCGACCCTGTCGCGG
>JACZWD010000087.1 GCA_022572335.1 Pseudomonadota bacterium | reverse complement strand
AGGCCGCGCCACAGGCCGCCCCGCAGGCCGCCCCGCAGGCGGCGGCGCCCCTCATGCCCGGCGTCAACGCCATCGTCGCCGTCGCCTCGGGCAAGGGCGGGGTGGGAAAGTCCACCGTCGCCGTCAACCTGGCCCTGGGCCTGGCCGCGGGCGGCCACGCGGTCGGCGTGCTGGACGCCGACATTTACGGCCCCTCCATGCCGCGCATGCTGGGCATCTCCGGCAAGCCCGTGTCGACGGACGGACGCCGGCTGGAGCCGATGGAGAACTTCGGCGTCAAATGCATGTCCATGGGTTTCCTGGTGGACGAGGAAACCCCCACCATCTGGCGCGGCCCCATGGTCACGTCGGCGCTGCAGCAAATGATGCGCGACGTCAACTGGGGCACGCTCGACGTGATGATCGTCGACATGCCGCCGGGCACCGGCGACGCCCAGTTGACCATGGCCCAGCAGGTGCCCCTGGCCGGCGCCGTGATCGTGTCGACGCCCCAGGACATCGCGCTCCTGGACGCGCGCAAGGGCCTGAACATGTTCCGCCAGGTGGACGTGCCGGTGTTCGGCTTCATCGAGAACATGAGCTATTTCGCCTGTCCCCATTGCGGCGAGCGCTCCGAGATCTTCAGCCACGGCGGCGCCAGGCGCGAGGCGGACCGCCTGGGCATCGATTTCCTGGGCGAGATACCCTTGGACATCGCCATCCGCGAGACCTCCGACAGCGGCCGGCCCATCGTCGTCTCCCAGCCCGACAGCCCCCAGGCCAAGACCTATCGCGCCATCGCCGACAAGGTCTGGGAGAAGGTCAGCCAGGTCCTCGCCGCCCGCGAGACATCGATGCCGAAAATCGTCGTTCAGTAGGCGGGAGAAACGGCGTTCATCCCTCGCGCCCCAGGACCGCCATCAGCTCCCGCCACTCGCGCTTGCTCATGGCGCACGCGACTTCCGGAATGGGTCACAAGCGGACTTTTAGCCACGGGGGTTAGAAGTCTGAATGTTTTGTAAATCTAGGTAGCTGGAACCAAGCGCTTTTGCGTTTCTTGACGGTGGTGTTGTAGGCCCTGTCGCAGTGTTCGGGGCAATAGGGCTTGTCCGGGGCCACGGACTTGCCGCAGAACCGGAACGCCTCCGTTCCCGGATCGCCCTCGGGCCAACTGCACATGCCGGATTTCAGATTCTCCGGCTGGACCCTGTCGGCGACGCTCGCTGGCGGCGGCTCCGTTGGTGGCGGTTGCGGGGGCTTGTCAGGCAGAGGAATTGGGGGAACGCCAGGGATTGGTTCCGGGGGTGGATCTGCCGGTGGCTTGGGTATTTGGGCTTGGACCATAACGCTTCATTAATACCACAGATCGGTATGAATGGCGGATTGCCGTCGTGGGACCGCGACTATATAGCCCCAGGAGCGGACATTGGGCCTCGGTATGTCTGCTTTGAGGGGTGAAGCGGACGAAGATCAACGGCCCCCAGAACGTCCGCTAATGGCTATGAGCGGACACAATGAACCTAGCTTCGGCATGTCCGAAAACAAGCGGTTAGCGGACGTCATTGCCTGTACGGCAAACACTTCTTTTCCCTACACGTTTTTTGACCCCCGGCATCCGTCAGATGGGTCTTTCAACGCTCCCGGCGCTGGCGCTGGAAAACCATCGCTTGCCCTCCGCCTTCAACCCGATCTCGACGAGCCGGCGGACCGCCTGTGAGCGATTGGGTTTGCTTTGCCACTGCCCCATGGCTGGGTGTACCGTTGGCGCATGACCGACCAAGCAACCCTCGCCGCCAAGACCTGCGTCCCCTGCAAGGGCGGCGTGCCGCGCCTGGACCCGGACCAGGCGCGGGACCTGATCGGTGGTGTCGAGGGCTGGGAACTCAACGACGACGCCACCCGCATCAGCCGCACCTTCAAATTCAAGGATTTTGCCGAGGCTCAGGCCTTCGCATCCAGGGTCGGCGAACTGGCGGAGGCACAGTTCCACCACCCCGAGATCACCTTCGGCTGGGGTTATTGCCGGGTCGAGTTCCAGACCCGCAAAATACGCGGCCTGCACGAGAACGACTTCATCATGGCCGCCAAGATGAACGGGCTTGTCGGCCGCAGGGATACCGGCTCGTAAGACCCGTTTGCATCCGTGATGGGATAAGATTGGTGGTTCGTGTCGGCCCGCAACCGGGAGAGAGACGTCATGAAGTACATATTCATGGGTACGATCGCGCCCGAATGGATCGGGCGCCAAAAGGAACGGCTCCAGTCCTGCAAAGTCAAGGCGGACGAGTTGGGAATGAGCTTCGAGGCCATCTACTACACCCAGGGCATCTATGATTTCGTCGACGTCGTCGAGGCGTCGGACACCAACATTGTGCTCGGATTCAGTCTCTGGCACGCGAAACAGGGTTACGGCAAAATCACGACCATGCCGGCCTTCGACGAAGCAGCGATGGAAAAGGCGGTCGAGGCCGTTTGAGCCTGCCATGCGAAGGACCGGGCCAGAAGGTGGGTAAAGCGCCTGGGATGTGACCGGCACCGCAGATCACGACGATATCGCCCGCGGTTTTGCCCGACGGTTCATTCGGCAATTGTCCCAATCGAATTCCATTTCGGATTCGACTCTGGCATGGCCCAGTGCCTATTTGCAGCGTTGCTTTTTTTATCGCGGATGTCCGCTATTGGGTAACAACGGACTCCCCGGCCATGTCGCCGGTACGTCCGCTTTGCCGCCAACAGCGGACCTTCGAGTGTCGATGTCCGGATTCATGGCGATTTCGTCCGCTTCGCCCTCAGGGGCAGACCTCGCCAGTAGCATCGCGGAATGTCTCTTCCTGACCCATAGCGCACATTCAGTCGAATATGCGGTTCGGCAGGTAGGACCGATAACCAGTGATTGCCGTACCCGGTTGGTGCGCCGCGCTTCCCATGGTCTTGCCCCTAATGGGTCCGGTCCGGTAGGCTTGCCTTTCACAAGTTAAGCGACCACCAAGCGTCGTCCGTTCATTTGCGCCCTCTGCAGGGGAGGAACGCGCAATGTCGGTACGTAGCGTTATCCTACGTTTCCTTGTTGCCCTGTGGCCCTGGCCCGCCGTGGCCCGCGGCCAGTCTCCGGAGCTGATCGACGCGGCCAAGCGGTTCAGGGTTCTGTTTGCCCAGGGCCTCTACGACGAGGCTCTTCCTTTCGCCGAGAAAACCCTGAGGCTCAGCGAGCGGGAGTTCGGCCCCGGGCATCCGGCTACCGCCATCTTTCTCAGCAATTTGGGGAGAGTTTACAAGGGCCAGGGCAAGTACGCCGAGGCCGAGCCGCTCCACAAGCGGGCGCTGGTGATTAAGGAGGAGGCCTTGGGGCCAGAGCATCCCGACGTGGCCGGGAGCCTCAACACCCTGGGGGGGCTCTATCAGGCCCAGGGCAAGTACGCCGAGACCGAGCCGCTCTTCAAGCGGTCGCTGGCGATCTTCGAGAAGGCCCTCGGGCCCGAGCACCCCAGTGTGGCCGGGAGCCTCAACAACCTGGCGGCGCTCTACCGCGCCCAAGGTGCGTACGGCGAGGCCGAGCCTGTCATAAAGCGGGCGCTGGCGATCCGGGAGAAGGCTCTCGGGCCGGGGCATCCGAACGTGGCCATGAGCCTCCTCGGCCTAGCGTCGGTCTACCAGGACCAGGGCCGATACGCCGCGGCCGAGCCGCTCCACAAGCGGGCGCTGGCAATCCGGGAGAAGGCCCTGGGGCCGGAGCACCCGGACGTGGCCACAAGCCTCCACAACCTGGCGGGGCTCTATCAGGCCCAGGGCAAGTACGCCGAGGCCGAGCCGTTCTTCAAGCGGGCGCTGGCAATCGACGAGAAAGCTCTAGGACCTGACCATCCCGATGTGGCCACCGACCTCAACAACCTGGCGGTGCTCTACCACGCCGAGGGCCGATACGCTGAGGCCGAGCCGCTCCACAAGCGGGCGCTGGCAATCTTGGAAGAGGCCAGGGGTCCGGAGCACTCCGTCGTAGCTTCCAGCCTGCAGAACTACGCCGCCCTGCTGCGTAAGACCGGACGCGGCACCGAGGCGGCAAAGATGGAGACCCGCGCCAAGGCGATCCGGGCCAAGCACGCCGAGCAGAACCCGGCGAACTAGCGAATGTCCGCTTGTGGCTGAGGGTGTTGAACAACTATTTTCGGGGGTTAGAGACGCAACATTGCTTCGCCAAACAGTCAAGACGCGCAGGAAAGATTCGAATTGTCACCACCCTCGATTCTATTATTGCGTTGCCGACCTTAGCCGCCGAGTTAGAGAACAGCCTCGGCTAATAGCGGACCTTTCTAAGGACAGAGAATTAGGTCCGCTTTACCCCCGAAAGCAGACATACCGAGGCCCCATGTCCGCTCCTGGGGCTACCATTGTGGGATCAGGTGCTGCCCTAAGCCGTACTCTATAGTGTTTTCGTGATTGCTATTTGATTGCTGGAAGAGCGAAAGCGTTAGTCGCTTTCAACTAACTCATTGAAAAAATGGAGCGGGCGATGGGATTCGAACCCACGACTTCAACCTTGGCAAGGTTGCGCTCTACCCCTGAGCTACGCCCGCGCTTTGCGGCGCGCCGATCATACGCCAAGCACCCGGCTTTGCAAGATTGGCGTGCGCCGCCGCGGACACGGTTGCCGGCCTTGAGGGCGGTGGGCGCCGGCGGCTATTCTCGCGCCCATGCCGGCGACGCCCGATGACCTGTTTGCCCGCCTTGCCGCGTTGGGGATCGAAACCACCACCCACCGCCACGCGCCCGTGTTCACCGTGGCAGAAAGCAAGGCGTTGCGCGGCGACCTGCCGGGCGGCCACTGCAAGACCCTGTTCCTCAAGGACAAGAAAGGGGTCCTGTGGCTCGTCGTCATGGGGGAGGACCGGCACATTCCCATGAAGGACCTGCGCCGGCGCATCGGCGCGGCGACGCTGTCGTTCGCCAAGCCGGACCTGTTGATGGAGGTGCTCGGCGTGGAGCCGGGGTCGGTCACCCCCTTCGCCCTGGTCAACGACCCAGGCCAGCGCGTGAACGTGGTGTTGGACCGCGTCATGATGGAACGGGATCTCCTCAACTACCATCCCCTGACCAACCGGGCGACGACGGCGATCACGCCCGCCGACCTGTTGACGTTCATCCGCGCGGCGGGCCACGAACCGGCCGTGGTCGCGCTTTGAGGCGTTTCGGCCTTGCGGCGGCGGGCGGAAATAGCCATTTTCGTTGGGTCGATGGGCGTGGAGACAAGGTGGCTGGGTAATGGAGTTCATTCTTAATCCCGACGGCACGGCGCCGCAAAGGCCCGGCGAGCAGGCCGGCGAAGCGGCGGCGGACCTTATAAAGGACAGCAATTCCGCCAGCTTCGCCGCCGACGTCCTCGACGCCTCGGCGAAGGTTCCGGTGATCGTGGATTTCTGGGCGCCCTGGTGCGGGCCGTGCAAGCAACTGGGTCCGATGATCGAGAAGCTGGTGCGCCAGGCGGGCGGATTGGTGCGCCTGGTCAAGATCAACATCGACGAGAACCAGGACCTGGCGGCGCAGATGCAGATCCAGTCCATTCCCGCCGTCTTCGCCTTCAAGGACGGACGCCCCGTGGACGGCTTCGCCGGCGCCCAGCCGGAAAGCCAGATCCGCGCCTTTATCAACCGTCTGACCGGCAAGGCCAAGGCGCCGCTGGATCTTGCCGTCGAGGAGGCGCAGGTGGCGCTGGACGCCGGCGACGCGGCCACCGCCGGCGCCCTGTACGGGGAAATCCTGGCCCGCGAGCCCGCCCATCCGGCCGCCGTCGCCGGAATGATCCGCGCCGCCATGGCCGCCGGCGACACGGCCGGCGCCAAGAAGATCATCGAGGGTCTGCCGGACGACGTGGCGTCGGCCGCCGCGGTGACGGCCGCCGTCTCGGCCGTCGAACTCGCCGACCAGGGCAGCGCCTCGGGCGACGCCGCCGAACTGAGGCGAAAGCTGGCCGAAGACGAGAACGATCACCAGACCCGGTTCGAGCTGGGCGTCGCCCTCTACGCCGACGGAAGCAACGAGGACGCCGTGGAGGAGCTTCTGGAACTGGTGCGCCGCGACAAGAAATGGAACGACGAGGCGGCGCGCAAGCAGCTGGTGAAGATCTTCGACGCGCTTGGCGGAACCCATCCCCTGACCGTCTCGGCGCGGCGGCACCTTTCCTCGATCCTGTTTTCATGAGCGCCGCCGTTCACAGTCCCGGCCCGGGCGACCTGCCGGAAACGATCCCCGTCTTTCCCCTGCCTGGCGCCCTGCTGCTGCCCCATGGCCGTCTGCCCCTCAACATCTTCGAGCCCCGGTATCTGAACCTGATCGCCGACGCCCTGGGACAGGGGCGGACCATGGGCATGGTGCAGCCCGTCCACGCCGAGCCGGACCCGGTCAGCGACACCGCCGAGCTGTACCGGACCGGATGCCTGGGACGCATCACCTCGTTCGCCGAAACCGATGACGGCCGTTTCCTTATCACGCTTACCGGCGTCAGCCGCTTCCGCATCGCCGGCGAACTGGAAAGCGTGCGCGGGTACCGGCGGGTGGCGGCACGGTACGACGCCTTCGCCCACGACCTGCAGGAGGACACGGGCGCCACCGCCGGCCGGTCGCGGCTGCTGGACGCCGTGCGCGCCTATTTCCGGCTGCAGGGGATCGACACCGACTGGGCGGCCATCAAGGACGCGTCCGACGGCGCCCTGATCGCGTCCCTTGCCATGACCTGCCCGTTCGAGCCGCGCGAGAAGCAGGCCTTGTTGGAATGCCCGGGCCTGATCGAACGGGGCGAGCTGTTGACCACGTTGATGGAGATGGCCGTGCACGGATCCAAGGCCGTGGCCTATGGCGCCGGGCACTGAGCGGCTG
Source organism: Pseudomonadota bacterium (assembly GCA_022572335.1). Taxonomy (GTDB): domain Bacteria; phylum Pseudomonadota; class Alphaproteobacteria; order Rhodospirillales; family 2-02-FULL-58-16; genus JACZQZ01. The sequence goes on along the minus strand of JACZWD010000087.1, from coordinate 3,361 downwards.
TCTAATACCAAGGAGCGCTGATCATGGCCCATAGAGACGGCTTACCAAGGCTTTCGGCAAGGAGCGTGCGCTGTGGCGATGCGGGGCATCGCGAAGCGTGCGCGACGCCGTCCGAAAGCCTTGGTAAGCCGCCGTTGCGGTCGCGTATGCGGCCCGTCGGAGGGCGTCGAAAAGTTTTGACGATGCACCGCATCGCCTGCAACTTTCCTCCTGCCCGACGAGCCGCCTACGCGATCTCTATGAGCCATGATCAGCGCCCCTTGGTATAACCCCCCGGAGAGCGCAATGAGCGAACGCAAAGTCGATCCCAAGCTTCTGGAAATCCTGGTCTGTCCCATGACCAAGGGGCCGTTGCGGTACGACGCGGCCGCCCAGGAACTGATCAGCGAGCAGGCCCAGCTGGCCTTCCCCATCCGCGACGGCATCCCCATCATGCTGGTGGACGAGGCCCGGCCGCTGGACGAATCCGCCCCCCGCCGCCCACGGCGGCGCAGGACCGACCCATGAGCGACGACTTCGGAATGAAGCACAAGGCGAAGGAAATCCGCCTCAAGCGCGCGGAAAAGGTGATCGAGATCGACTTCGACGACGGCAAGAGCTTCAGCCTGCCGGCCGAATTCCTGCGCGTGGAAAGCCCCTCGGCCGAGGTCCAGGGGCACACCCCGAGCCAGAAACAGATCGTCGCCGGGCGCCGCCACGTGGGCATACTGGGCGTCGAGCCGGTGGGCACGTACGCCATCCGCATCAAGTTCGACGACCTGCACGACACCGGCATCTTTTCGTGGGACACCCTCTATGAATACGGCGAGCGCCAGGACGAGATGTGGCGGGCCTACCTGCAGGCCCTGGAGGTGCGCGGCCTGAGCCGCGATCCGTGAGGGCTTGGGGCGTCGGATACGCCCATCGGTGAATACCGGAAAGCCGGGACCTACGGTGCCTGGCCCTGCATCAGGCGCGGCAGGCGGCCGGCCAGGCCCATGGCGTTGCGCACGAACAGCCTTTTCAGGGGCGGCATGCGGTTGACCGCCGCCAGGCCGAGGCGCCGGGCCAGGCGCACCGGCCCGATGGTGTTGGAGAACAACCGATTCAAGCCATCGGTCATGGCCAGCATCAGGGTGTTGTCGAACCGGCGCCAGCGCTGGAAGCGCTCCAGCACCGTGTCGGCGCCGATGTCGAGCCCCAGGCGCCGGGCCTCGGCCAGGACCTCGGTCAGCGCCGCTGCGTCGCGCAAGCCCATGTTCAAACCCTGGCCGGCGATGGGGTGCATGGCGTGGGCCGCGTCGCCGACCAGGGCCAGCCGCAGCGCGATGGCCGTTTCCGCGTGCTGCAGGGACAATGGATAGGACCAGCGCGGTCCCACCACCCGGAGCCGTCCCAAATAATCGCCGAAGCGGCGTTCCAGTTCGGCCAGGAATTCGGCCTCGTCCAGGGCCATGATGGCCGGCGCCAGGTCTTTGTGTTCGGTCCACACGATGGACGAGCGGTTGCCGGGAAGGGGCAGGACGGCGAAGGGTCCCGTCGGCAGGAAGTGTTCGCGGGCGACGAAGTCGTGGGGCCTTTCGTGGGCCACGGTGCAGACGATGGCGGTCTGGCGGTAGGGCCAGCCGGTGACGCGGATGCCGGCCCCGGCGCGGACCCCCGACGCCCGTCCGTCGGCGCCGACGACCAGGCGGGCGCCGATCCGCCGCCCGTCGGCGAGCCGCGCCTCGACGCCGGACGGGGAACGCTCCAGGCCGTCGACGCGGGCCGGCGCTAAGAAGCGCACGGTGTCCAGGGTGGGGATGCGGTCGAACAGGGCCTTTCGGATGAACCGGTTTTCCACCATGTAGCCGAAGGGTGGACCGCCGGTGTCCCGCTCGTCGTAGTGGAGGAACAGCGGCGAATCCCCTTCGCTCACCCGGATATGGCGGATCGGCGCGGCGTGCGCCTCCATGCCCGCCCACAGGCCCAGGGCATCGAGCATGCGCTGGGAGCCCAGGGCGATGGACGAGGCCCGGCCGTCGAAGCCGGCGTCCAGGCCGGCCGCCGGATCGGCGTGATCGACGGCGATAACCTCCATACCGGCCGCGGACAGGGCGCAGGCCAGGGTGCCGCCGACGGGACCGCCGCCGACGATGAGCACGTCGGCGCTCAGAAGCCGGGTCTTCGGGGATCGTACGGTCATCACCCTACCATGTCCTTCTTTGGCCGGTCCTGTCCAGGGGCCGGAAGAAAGGCCTATAAAATAGGCAGTAAAGAAATTCTGCCTTTAAATTAGGCATATCGAAGCGTCCCGATCTCCGATGGCGTCTCGATAATTCTGCGTAATCCTTTGATTTCACTTGGTTATTAACCATGCCTCGAAAAACGGCACGGTTCTTGAAAGTGCGGATACGGGGCGGCTCGCACCGTCTTCGATTGAAGGTTCGCGCCGGCGCGGCCGCTGGAGCCAAGACCGGGCGGTTTCACCGTTGGCCGAACCCGCGCGGGTCGCCCCAAACCACGGGCGGAACGGAAAAAAAGGGAGGCCCAAACATGAGATCACGGGACATGAAATCAATGTGGCCCGCCATTGGCGTCGTCGTCTTCGCGCTGGCCCTGCCGCCGGTCGTCGACGCGGCCGGACCGGTGGTCGGGGCGGACGCCATGCCCGGCGCGTTTTCCGGAAGCGTGGCGCTGACAAGCGGGTATTTCTTCCGCGGAATCTCCCACAGCGACGCCACGTACGTGGCGGCCGGGGCTACCGTCCCCCTGGGCAGGTATGTGGATCCCGGGTTCGCGGTGGGCCACCGGTCCATCGAAAAAGAGGCCGTGTTCGGGGTTCGAGGCTATTTCGACTTCCTGGCCAGCCCGGGAATCAACATCGCGGGTGTGGAATTCGCGATTGCGTATACGGACACCGACCTATCGACGAGCCAGTGCGATGACGCGTGCAGGCAGGTCTTGTTCCCCGTGTCCGACGCGTTCTGAGGGAAAGGATTCGTTCCATGAAACTCATTATGGCCATCATCAAGCCCTTCCGGCTGGACGACGTGCGCGAGGCGCTGACGTCCCTCGGCATCCAGGGGATGACCGTCACCGACGTCCGGGGATTCGGCCGCCAGAAGGGCCAGACGGAAATCTACCGCGGCGCCGAGTACGCGGTGAGTTTCCTGCCCAAGGTGAAAATCGAACTGGCGGTCGCCGACGACATGGCGGAGGCGGTGGTCGAAGCCATCCAGAAATCGGCCCGCACGGACAAGATCGGCGACGGCAAGATCTTCGTCTCGCCAATCGAAAAAGCCATCCGCATCCGCACCGGTGAAACCGACGGCGATGCGATCTAGGAGGATTTTGTGATGGATATGATCAAAGGAGCGCGTTGGTTGAGCAGGAGCATCGG
>JACZWD010000086.1 GCA_022572335.1 Pseudomonadota bacterium | reverse complement strand
AAGCCTTGGTAAGCCGCCGTTCCGGTCGCGTATGCGGCCCGTCGGAGGGCGTCGAAAAGTTTTGACGATGCACCGCATCGCCTGCAACTTTCCTCCTGCCCGACGAGCCGCCTACGCGATCTCTATGGGTCATGATCAGCGACCCTTGGTATAAGGACCCCATGTCCGAGCTTCCACGCCTCGACGGCCCCAGCCTTGCCCCCGCGTCCGGGGGCGCGCCGCGGCAACTGGCCATTCTCGTGCACGGCGTCGGCGCCGACGGCAACGACCTGATCGGGCTGGCGCCCCGTTTCCAAGGCGCCCTTCCGGGCGCCCTGTTCCTCTCGCCCCATGCGCCGTATTCCTTCGACATGGCGCCTGTCGGCTACCAGTGGTTCAGCCTCCGCGACTCCACGCCCGAGGCCCGGCTGGCCGGTGTCCAGGCCGCGGCGCCCATCCTCGACGCCTTCATCGACGCCCGGCTGGCCGAGCACGGCCTGGGCGAGGACCGCCTGGTCCTCATCGGCTTTTCCCAGGGCACGATGATGGCCCTGCACGTGGGGCTCAGGCGGGCACGGCCCCTGGCCGGCATCGTCGGCTACTCGGGCATGCTGGCGGGCGCCGAGGCGTTGGCCGGCGAGGTGCGCTCGCGGCCGCCGGTGCTGCTCGTTCACGGCGACGCGGACCCGGTCATTCCCGTCCACGCGCTGCCGGCGGCGGTGGCGGGACTGGAGGCGGCCGGCATCCCGGTGGAGTCCCACGTTTGCCCGGGCCTGGGCCACGGCATCGACGACGACGGGGTGCGCCTGGGCGTGGCCTTCGTCGCCGGCCTGTTCGGCGCGGGCAGCGCATAGCCATCACCGCGCCGCGCCCGGGGCGGGGCGCGGGATCATTGGCAAAAAACAAGTATCGGTGTATTCTCCGCGCCCTTGACTGGGAGAACACGATTGTCTCTGGCGATTGAAACCTGTCCGACCCTGGTCCTCAATGCCGATTTCCGGCCGTTGAGCTATTTCCCGCTGTCCCTGTGGCCGTGGCAGGACGCGATCAAGGCGGTGTTTCTCGAGCGCGTCAACGTGGTGTCGGAATACGAACGCTACGTGCACTCGCCCAGTATGGCGATGCGCCTGCCCAGCGTGATTTCGCTCAAGCACTACATTCCCATGTCGCGGCGGCCGGCCTTCACCCGGTTCAACGTGTTCCTGCGCGACCGCTTCGCCTGCCAGTACTGCGGCGGCCCCTTCCAGACCGAGGTCCTGACCTTCGATCACGTGGTTCCGCGCTCGCGCGGCGGCTCCACCGTGTGGGACAACGTGGTGACGGCCTGCGCGCCGTGCAACCTGCGCAAGGGCCACCGCCTGTCGAGGGAATCGCGGGTCTTTCCGCTGCGCCCGCCGTACGAGCCGACCAACTTCGAGCTGCTGGAAAACGGCCGCGCCTTTCCGCCCAACTACCTGCACCAGAGCTGGCGCGACTTCCTGTACTGGGACACCGAGCTGGAATCCTCCTGAGGCCTGTTGGCGCGGGCATCCCCGGAAATTGACTTCGGGCGGCCAGGGCGTATACTCCGCCGCCGCATTCCCGAGAACGCGGGCGCCACGCGCCCCGTCCCCTTGGACCTATCGGGACAACACCAACCCAGTCAACGGGTGAACGCCGATGACCAAACGCATCAAGGCCAAGTACAAGATCAACCGCCGCCTCGGCGTCAACCTCTGGGGCCGTCCGAAAAGTCCCGTCACCATCCGCGATTACCGTCCCGGCGAGCACGGCCAGCGCCGCCGCAAGGCATCCGACTACGGCACCCAGCTGATGGCCAAGCAGAAGCTCAAGGGCTATTACGGCAACATCAGCGAGCGCCGCTTCCGCCGCTACTACCAAGAAGCCGTGCGCCGGCGCGGCGACACGTCGGAAAACCTCATCGCCATCCTGGAGCGCCGCCTGGACGCGGTGGTCTACCGCATGAAGTTCGTGCCCACCGTCTTTGCCGCGCGCCAGTTCGTCAACCACGGCCACATCAGGGTCAACGGCAAGCGGGTCAATATCCCGTCCTATCTGGTGAGCGACGGCGACGTCATCGAGGTCAAGGAGAAGTCCCGCGAGCTGCCCCTGGTGCTGGAGGCCATCGAGTCGCCGGAACGGGACCTCCCCGACTACGTGGACGTGGACGTCAAGAAGATGCGGGGCACCTACGTGCGGGCGCCGAAGCTGGCCGACGTGCCCTACCCGGTGCAGATGGAGCCCAACCTGGTGATCGAGTTCTACTCGCGTTAACCGCTATCACCAGATGCGCTGCTGAGAGGCGTCGCAGTAGTGGCAACAGAGAAGCGGAGACGCTGAGCGGCTTTTTCGTCGCGGGAGGTTCGCGATGGCGAAAGTTTTGGGCGTGCTGATGGCGGCGCTGGTGGCTTGGGGAAGCGCAGCGCAAGCGGATGAAAAAGTAATGGAATGTAGGCGATGGGTTGTTGAGAATAACAAAAAAGTTTTTATAACAAGATTTGTAGTGAGGTTAGATACGGAATTTAACAAAATAACGATTGATGAGGACTTGGAGCTAAAATATCCATTGACGAAGGGATATGGCGAATGGAAAACGATTTGGGCATCTAAAAACAAGCTGAGGGCTGTTGCTTTTGCGGTTGGAGACGATGCGGAGCTAAATTCCCCAGTTTATGTTTTTGATTTTGATTTTTCAAAACTCAGAATGAGAAACGAGACGTTTGGTGGGATTATAGATTTCGACACTATTGTCTCTCGTCCAAAATATGAGTGTGAGAGGATGGATTGATTAAAGAGAAGCTGCTTGGCGGAGACGCTGAGCGGCTTTTTTTGCTGGGGAATTGGCAACGACAACGGCATTGGCGGAAGGACGCTGACAGCAGGTTGAGAACAAGGCGCACTACGCTGTTTGGAACGCAAAGGTCACTGATTTGAAAATATATGAAACAGTAGAGACATTACGTGGAAATAAAACTGAACGAATAAAGTCTTCTCTGTTTTATTTTCTTGGCTTTTTTTGTCTGCCAGTTGGCATTTTTCTTATAACGAAAGAAAATTGGTTTGGCGCGTTCCTTATATTGACTGCTTGTCCTTGCTTTTTTCTTTACCCTCTCGTCAGGTTTCTTTTTGGTGGTAAAGACAGTGTTGCTGCTGTTGTTGGTACAGTCGTAATTGAAGAAATCCTAAAATCAAATATTAAAAAAATAGGAAATAAGAAAAGAATGAAGTGTTAGACGCTATTAGAGCTGCTGCTAAGGACGAAACGGCAAAGGCATACTGGAAAAACTACAAGATCGAATAACGCTAAAGGGCGCAAGAATTAAGGAGATCATAAACCCAAAAAACATTAGACGAATGAACACACGACGCACACAGTAGGAATGCGGACGACTATACAGAGACGGCAGGCAGCACGGACGCGGTGTTGAGGTGTGGGCGAGCGGCGCCAGATACGAGGGCGACTGGAAGGACGGCGAGCAATACGGACGCGGCGTTTTTGTATTTGCGGACGGCGATAAGTGGGCGTGAAGGGGTCAAATCTTGACCCCTTCATCCCGAAGGTGCTCGAGGCCATCGATTCACCGGAACGGGACCTCCCCGACTACGTGGACGTGGACGTGAAGAAGATGCGGGGCACCTACGTGCGGGCGCCGAAGCTTGCCGACGTGCCCTACCCGGTGCAGATGGAGCCCAACCTGGTCATCGAGTTCTACTCGCGCTGAGGCGCGCCCCCGCCCACCGTTTGAGCCCGGTCGGCCGCCGGTGAAGCGGGCAACGAAAAAGGGCCGCCGCGGCGGCCCTTTGGTTTATCTCCCCGGGAAACGCCGTCAGCCGGCGAGTTCGACGCCCTTTTCGTCCAACAGGGTCTTCAGTTCACCGCTTGCGTGCATCTCGCGCACGATGTCGGCGCCGCCGACGAACTCGCCCTTCACGTAAAGCTGGGGGATGGTCGGCCAATCGGCGAACGCCTTGACGCCCTCGCGGAGGTCCGGGTCCTGGAGGACGTCGATGCCCTTGAACTTGACGCCCAGTTGGGTCAGCGCCTGCGCCACCGCGGCGGAAAATCCGCATTGGGGGAACATGGGCGTGCCCTTCATGAACAGGACGACCGGGTTGTCGTCGACTTCCTTTTGAATGCGGGCTGAGGTGGGGTGGTCGGTCATGTCCTTTTCCCTCGGCTGTTGTGTATTTACGCGTCCTCGGGGACGCTGGTTTGCAGGGCCAGGGCGTGCAACGTCGTGCCCATCCTGTCCTGCAGGGCATTGTACACCATCTGGTGCTGCTGCACGCGGGTCTTTCCCTTGAATGCCGCCGAGACGACCAGGGCGGCGTAATGATCGCCGTCGCCGCGCAGGTCCTCGATGGTCACCCGCGCATCGGGGATGGCCCCCTTGATCAGGTCTTCGATCTCGATGGCGTCCATCGCCATGGTTGCGGCCTCCGGAAATCACCTGTCCGGCCGCCTCGGAGCCCGGCGGCCAATGGGTTTTACGCATATAGGGTCGTGCCCACCGCGTGTCAACGAGATGTCGGGCCCGGCCCCTCCGCGGGGGGGCCGCGGCGCCTCACGCCGATGCCATATAGGCGGGCAGCCAGCCCTCGTGGATATCCCGGAGTTCGGCCACGGAGACGGCGCCCGATCCGCCGACGGCCAGCGCCCCGCCCCCGGTGGCGCCGATGCGCAACGCCGGAACACCGGCCTTTCCGGCCGCGCCGAGCAGGGTTTCGGGATCATCGGTGGTGACCAGGTAGCGGCCCTGGTCCTCGCCGAACAGCCAGCCTGAATGAAGGCGCTTATCCAAACCGGCGGGCGGCGTGATCGAGGCGCCGATGCTTCCGGCCAGCGCCATTTCGGCCAGGGCCACCAGCAGCCCGCCGTCGGACAGGTCGTGGCAGACGGTGACGCGGCCGGATTCGATCAACCGGCGCACGAAATCACCGTTCCGGCGCTCGGCCCCGAGGTCGACGGGCGGCGGCGCGAAAGCCGACGGTCCCTGGATTTCCTCCATATAGAGCGACTGACCGATGTGGCCTTTGGTCTCGCCGATCAGCACGATGTCATCGCCCTCGGCGTTGAAGGCGAGCGACGCCCGTTTGGATAGGTCCCGCAACAGCCCGACGCCGCCGATGGCCGGGGTCGGAAGGATCGCCTTGCCGCGGGTCTCGTTGTACAGCGACACGTTGCCCGAGACGACGGGAAAATCGAGCGCCCGGCAGGCCTGGCCCATGCCTTCGATGCAGCCGACCAACTGGCCCATGATGTCGGGCTTCTCCGGGTTGCCGAAGTTCAAACAGTCGGTGACGGCGAGCGGCGTCGCCCCGACAGCGGTCAGGTTGCGCCACGCCTCGGCGACCGCCTGTTTGCCGCCTTCGACGGGATCGGCGGCGCAGTAGCGCGGCGTGCAGTCGGTGGTGATGGCCAGCGCCTTTTTCGTGCCGTGCACCCGGACCACGGCCGCGTCGCCCCCCGGCCGCCCCGCGGTATCGGTCATCACCATGTGGTCGTACTGTTCCCAGATCCAGCGTTTCGAGGCGAGGTCGGGGGTCGCCAGCAGGCGGCGCAGCATGTCGATGGGGGATACGTCATCGCCCGCTAAAACGGTTGGGGTGGAGAGGGGCTCCGGCGCTTTCGTCCACGGGCGGTCGTATTCGGGAGAGGCCAGGGCCAACGGGTCGATGGGCAGGTCGGCGACCACGTCTCCGCCCATCTTCAGGACCATGCGGCCGCTGTCGGTGGTGCGGCCGACGACGGCGAAGTCGAGCTCCCATTTCTCGAAGATGGCGCGGGCCACGTCCTCGCGGCCCTCCTTCAGCACCATCAGCATGCGCTCCTGGCTTTCCGAAAGCATCAGCTCATAAGCGCTCATGCCGGCTTCGCGCATGGGCACGCGGTCCAGGTCCAGCTCCACGCCGACGCCGCCCTTGGACGCCATCTCGAAGGACGAGCACGTCAGCCCCGCCGCCCCCATGTCCTGGATGGCGACGATGGCGTCGGTGGCCATCAGTTCCAGGCAGGCCTCCAGAAGAAGCTTCTCGGTGAACGGATCGCCGACCTGCACGGTGGGGCGTTTTTCTTCCGAATCGTCGCTGAACTCGGCCGAGGCCATGGTCGCGCCGTGGATGCCGTCGCGCCCCGTCTTCGAGCCGGCGTAGACGATCGGGTCGCCGACGCCCGCCGCCGCCGAATAGAAGATCCTGTCGGTGTCGACCACCCCCACGGTCATGGCGTTGACCAGGATGTTGCCGTCGTAGGAGGCCTGGAAGGTGCACTCTCCGCCGACCGTGGGGACGCCTATGCAGTTGCCGTAGCCGCCGATGCCCGCCACCACGCCGTTCACCAGGTGCCGGGTCCTCGGGTGGTCGGGGCTGCCGAAGCGCAGGGCGTTGAGGTTGGCGATGGGACGCGCGCCCATGGTGAACACGTCGCGCAGGATGCCGCCGACGCCGGTCGCCGCGCCCTGGTAGGGCTCGATGAACGACGGGTGGTTGTGGCTCTCCATCTTGAAGACGGCGGCCTGGCCGTCGCCGATGTCGATGATGCCGGCGTTCTCGCCGGGGCCGCAGATCACCCAGGGTGCCTCGGTGGGAAGGGTCCTGAGCCACTTCTTCGACGATTTGTACGAGCAATGCTCGCTCCACATGGCCGAGAAGATGCCGAGCTCCGTCTGGTTCGGCTCGCGGCCGAGGATGTCCAGGATGCGCCCGTATTCCTCCTCGGTGAGCCCGTGGCGTTCCCCATGGTCGCCGGCCGGCGCGGTCATGCCGCCAGGGCTTCCACCAGGCCGTCGAACATGGCCCTGCCGTCGGTGCCGCCGAGGGCGGCGTCCGCCAGCCGGTCGGGGTGGGGCATGAGGCCGAGCACCGTGCGCCGCTGGTCGAGGATGCCGGCGATATTGCGCCGGCTGCCGTTGGGATTGGCGTCCGCGGCCACCTCGCCCGACGGGTGGCAGTAGCGGAAGGCCACCTGGCCGTTGCCGAACAGGCGCTCGAGGGTGTCCTCGTCGGCGAAGTAATTGCCCTCGTGATGGGCGACCGGGATGCGGATCACCTGGCCTTCGCGGTAGCCCCGGGTAAACACGGTGTCGGCCGCATCCACGCGCAGATGGACGTCCCGGCAGACGAACTTGAGCCCGGCGTTGCGCATGAGCATCCCGGGCAGCAGCCCGGTCTCGGTGAGGATCTGAAAGCCGTTGCAGATTCCCAGCACCGGCACCCCTTTGCGGGCCCGCTCCACCACCGCCTCCATGACCGGCGAATGGGCCGCCATGGCGCCGGCGCGCAGGTAATCGCCGTAGGAAAAGCCGCCCGGGATGACGATCAGGTCGACCGCCGGCAGGGCGGTTTCCCGGTGCCACACCATGGCCGGCGGCTTGCCCATGCTGTGTTCCAGCGCCACGCGGACGTCGCGGTCGCAGTTGGAGCCGGGGAAGACGATGACGGCGGCTTTCATGGGCCAGCTCTTCGGCAGTGGGCCTCGCGCCCGGATATCTCATGAAGGCGCTGGCGCACGGAACGCCGCTGGTTGCCCTTCAACGGATGGCGCCGGTTTCCACGAAGGTCCAACGTGTCCCGGTCCCTTCATGAAATATCCGGGCGAGGACCCGGGAGTCCGCGCCGGCCGCCCCGCGGCGGCGGCGGCGCTCAGGCCAGGCGGCTTCCGTCGAGATCACAAGGCGTCCCCAGGATTGGCGATTCTTGGTGCTAATCGGCGATCTCGATGGCGTAATTCTCGATGACCGTATTGGCAAGCAGTTTCCTGCACATGGCGTCGACGGCCTCGCGGGCCCGGGCGGGGTCCGTTTCGTCCAAGTCGATCTCGATGTACTTGCCTTGGCGGACGCCGGTGACGCCGCCGAAGCCGAGGGAGGAGAGGGCGTTGCGGACCGCCTTTCCCTGCGGATCGAGCACGCCACTCTTCAAGGTCACGTGGACTTTCGCCTTCACGCTTCCCCGCCCTTATGCTATTGCATGACCGCCGGGCCCTTGATGTCCCTGGGACCGCTTTCCGGCAGGATGCCCAGGCGGCGGGCCACTTCCTGATAGGCTTCCTCGACGTTGCCGAGATCCCGGCGGAAGCGGTCCTTGTCCATTTTCTCGTTGGTCTTCATGTCCCACAGGCGGCAGCTGTCGGGGCTGATTTCGTCGGCCAGGACGATCCGCATCTGATCGTCTTCCCAGAGCCGGCCGAACTCCAACTTGAAATCGACCAGGCGGATGCCGACGCCGAGGAACAGACCGCTCAGGAAATCGTTGACGCGCAACGCCATGGACATGATGTCGTCCAGTTCCTGGGGCGTCGCCCAGCCGAACGCGGTGATGTGCTCCTCGGTGATCATGGGGTCGTTCAGGGCGTCGGACTTGTAGTAGTACTCGACGATGGAGCGCGGCAGCGGCGTCCCTTCGTTCATGCCCAGGCGCACTGCCAGCGAGCCGGCGACGATGTTGCGGACCACTACCTCTACGGGTATAATTTCCACTTCGCGCACCAACTGCTCGCGCATGTTGAGGCGGCGCACGAAATGCGTGGGGACCCCGATCTCGCTCAACCGGGTCATGAGATACTCGGAAATCCGGTTGTTGATAACGCCCTTGCCGGCGATGACGCCTTTCTTCTTGTTGTTGAAGGCGGTGGCGTCATCCTTGAAATACTGCACGAGCGTACCGGGCTCGGGCCCCTCATAAAGGATCTTCGCCTTGCCTTCGTAGATTTGTCTGCGTCTGGCCATCTTCTTCTTCCAATGATGGGGATGCCCGGCGTCGGTGCCGAGCATGAGAACCTGATATAGCAGGTGTCCACCGACAAGACAACGCCGCTCGCAATCTATTGAAACTAAAGGGAAACCGGATCGAAGGGCACGTCCCCCGGGGGACCCGCGGCAAACAGCCAGACCGGCCTCGCGTCCGTGCGCCCGGCGTCGGGCAGGGCGATGAGGGAGGACGAAACGGTCCCGAATCCGGCCTCGGTGACCACGTTCATGGCGCCGCCCGGGCCGGCTTCGGCATCGTGCAGCCGGCTTGCCAGCAGGGACGTCCACCCCGACCAGTCCCCGGCGCCGGGATCGGGCGGTGGCGCCGCCTCGAATTGGGGCAGATACATGCGCATCCGGGCCGATTGGGGGTCGTTTCGGTCATACGCCGTGAACATGGACAGGCCCGGCGGCAGCTCTTTCACCGCGACGTCCGAGGGGCCGTCCGTGCCGTTCCCTCCGCCCGCGGAGCGCAGCCAGAACGCGCTGTCGCTGTCGGCGATCAGAAGGTTGAAGGAACGGTAGCTGGCGGCATCGATACGGGCCAGCGCCTCCGCGGCGTCCGCCGCCCGGGCGTGGTCCAGGGCCTCCAGAGGCAGCTCGCCGCGGCTGCGGAAGCCGGGTCTGGGTCCCAGGGAATGCAGGCGGTTGAGCACGCCGGCGACGACGCCGTGGTCATTCAGGCCGAGCCAGGTGCCGCCGGCGTGGCGGTCCAGCCCGGCGACCACCCAGGCGCGGTCGGGCCAATGGCGCGCCGGCGGGTCCCACGGGCGGTCGGCCATTTCGTCGCGGTTCACCGCCAGCATGATCGGCCAGTCGTGGCCCGGGCGGTGCAGGATGACGAGGGTGCACATGATCGATTCCTATTAATCCGTTTGTCCCGTCGGCGCTAGAGCGGGTCAGGATTGATTGAGATCATCTCTCCTCCCGTCGTTGCCGGGCTTGACCCGGCAATCCATGGACCCCCGGGTCAAGCCCGGGGGTGACGGAAAGGGCACGGCGATTCCGATCAATCTTGAAATGCTCTAGGAGCACCCGCCGCCGCGATGCTGGCGCATCGCAAGGCGGGCGCGACGACGACCGTGGGGCCTGTATGGCCGCCGAAGGTCGCTTTTCCCGGCCCCTGGAGGGCGTCAACGCCGCTTGACGATGCCACCGCATCGCCGGCGCGGCGTTTCCTACCCAGGGACCGGGAAAAGCGATCCCATATGCTGCGGAATTCTGTTCCACCACACTAGTCCTTGGCCCGTTCCACGTAGGAGCGCTCGGCGGTGTTGACCACCACCCGCGTGCCCGCCTCCACGTGCGGGGGCACCATGATGCGCATGCCGTTCTCCAGCAGCGCCGGCTTGTACGACGAGGACGCCGTCTGCCTCTTGACCACCGCGTCCGCCTCGGTGACCTTGAGGACCACCGTGTCGGGAAGCTGTATCCCGATGGGCCGGTCCCCATAGCTCTCGATGGTGACCGTCATGTTGTCCTG
>JACZWD010000085.1 GCA_022572335.1 Pseudomonadota bacterium | reverse complement strand
GGGGGGGTGCCGGGGGCGGGGGATGGCGGAGCCGGGGAAATACACCCGCCGCGCCTTCGAGAACGGCAAGCTCGACCTGACCGCGGCCGAGGGCCTCGCCGACCTGATCAACGCCGAGACCGAGGCCCAGCGGCGCCAGGCCCTGCGCCAGTTGCAGGGGGAGCTGGGGCGGCTCTACGAATCCTGGCGCGAGCGCCTTCTCGGCGCCCTGGCCCACGTCGAGGCGACCATCGACTTTTCCGACGAGGACCTGCCCCCGGGCGTCGATGAGGCGGCGCGGCGGACGGTCGGGGAGCTCGAGACCGAGATCGCCGGCCATCTCGGCGACGACCGCCGCGGGGAACGCCTGCGCGACGGCGTCCACCTCGCCATCATCGGTCCTCCCAACGCGGGAAAGTCTAGCCTGCTCAACCTGTTGGCCCGGCGCGACGCGGCCATCGTCTCGCACACGGCGGGCACCACCCGGGACGTCATCGAGGTCCACCTGGACCTCGGCGGGTATCCGGCGGTGGTGGCCGACACGGCCGGTTTGCGCGACGGCCTCGACGGGGTCGAACTGGAAGGCGTGCGCCGGGCCCGGCTGCGGGCCCGGGACGCCGACCTGAGACTGGCCGTGTTCGACGGCGAGACTTGGCCCCGGGTGGACCCCCATACGGCGGCCCTGGTCGACGCCGACACCATCGTCCTCATCAACAAGGTGGACCTCGGCGCCCCGGCCCCGCCGCTCGAGGTCAACGGCAGGCCGGCGATGGGAATTTCGGTCCTCACCGGGGCCGGGATCGACGCCATGCTGGCGGCCCTTCAGGCCGAGGTGGCCAGGCGCTGCCTGGTCTCCGCCTCCCCGGCGCTGACCCGGGCGCGGCACCGCGAGGCCCTGGAGGAATGCCGCCAGGCCCTGGGGCGGTCCCTGGCGGCGCCGGCGCCGGAACTGGCGGCCGAGGACCTGCGCCTGGCGGCGCGGGCGCTGGCGCGGATTACCGGGCGCCTGGGGGTGGAGGACATGCTGGACGTGATCTTCCGGGATTTCTGTATCGGCAAGTGATGTTTCACGTGAAATCGGGGCGCGCCGGCCGGAACGGGCCGGCAACGACTCACCGGGACAGGACAATAGGGAATCCGCGTGCCTGCCCCCGGCACCGTTTGACTTGGCGGGGGCCCGACCCTAAATTCCCGCCATGGCGATGTATGACGTCATCGTGGTCGGAGGAGGCCACGCCGGCAGCGAGGCGGCCGCCGCCGCCGCCCGCCTCGGCGCCCGCACCCTGTTGCTCACCCACCGGCTCGAGACCATCGGCGAAATGTCGTGCAACCCGGCCATCGGCGGCCTGGCCAAGGGCCAGCTGGTGCGCGAGGTCGACGCCCTGGACGGGGTGATGGGCCGGGCCATCGACCGGGCCGGCATCCAGTTCCGCATCCTCAACGGGAGCAAGGGCCCCGCCGTCCGCGGCCCGCGCGCCCAGGCCGACCGCAAGCTTTACCGGCAGGCCGTGCTGTCCTGCCTTCGCCGGCAGCGCGGATTGACCATCCGCGCCGACGCCGTCGAGGATCTGGTCTTCGATGCCGACGGGGCCCTCGCCGGGGTGCGCACGGCCGGGGGCGGAGACATCGGCGCCGGGGCCGTGGTGGTGACCACCGGCACCTTCCTCAGGGGCATGATCCACGTCGGCGAGGAGCAGATTCCGGCGGGACGGGTGGGCGACAGGCCCGCCGTCGGGCTGGCCTACACGTTCAAGCGCCTGGGGTTCGCCCTTGGCCGCCTGAAGACGGGCACGCCGCCGCGCCTGGACGGCCGTACCATCCGCTACGACGGGCTGGAGGTGCAGCCGGGCGACGATCCCCCGGTGCCGTTCTCCTTCCTCACCCGGCGCATCGAGACGCCCCAGGTGAACTGCCACATCACCGGCACGACGCCCGGGACCCACGCCCTCATCCGCGCCAACCTGCACCGGGCGCCCATGTATTCGGGCCAGATCGAGGGCACCGGCCCGCGCTACTGCCCGTCCATAGAGGACAAGGTGGTGCGCTTCGCCGACCGCCGGCGGCACCAGATTTTCCTGGAGCCGGAAGGGCTCGACGACCACACGGTCTACCCCAACGGCATCTCGACGTCCCTGCCCAGGGAGGTGCAGCTGGAACTTCTGAAGACCATCCCGGGCCTGGAAAGGGCGGTCATGCTGCGCCCCGGGTACGCCATCGAGTACGACTTCATCGATCCCCGGGAGCTGCACCCGAGCCTGGAGACCCACCGGGTGCCGGGGCTCTACCTTGCCGGCCAGATCAACGGCACCACGGGCTACGAGGAGGCCGCCGTGCAGGGCCTGATGGCCGGCATCAACGCCGCCCGGGCCGCCGCCGGCGACGGACCCTTCGTATTGGACCGGGCCGACGCCTACATCGGCGTCCTGATCGACGACCTGGTGACCCTCGGCACCGCCGAACCCTACCGCATGTTCACCTCGCGGGCCGAATACCGGCTGCTCCTGCGGGCCGACAATGCGGACCAGCGCCTGACCCCGAAAGGGGCCCGCATCGGCTGCGTGTCGGCCCGGCGCAGGCGGGTTTTCGCCGCCAAGGAGAAGGCCCTGAAGGACGGCGCCAGGACCCTGGACGGCCTGACGGCGACGCCCAACACCTTGCGCGGTAAGGGAATGACGATCTCCATGGACGGGGTAAGGCGCACCGCCCGCGAATTGCTCGCCTACCCGGGCATGGACATGGAGCGCCTGGCCGCGATCTGGCCGGAGGTCGGCGCGATCGCGCCGCGGATCGCCGGGCAGCTGGAAATCGAGGCCCGGTACGCCGGCTACCTGGAGCGCCAGGAAGCGGACATCCGGGCCTTCCGCCGGGACGAATCCCTGCACCTGCCGGCGGACCTGGATTTCGACGCCATCCCGGCCCTGTCCACGGAAGCGCGTTCCAAGCTGGCCCACGCCCGTCCGGCGACCCTGGGCGCCGCCGCCCGCATCTCCGGTGTCACGCCGGCCGCCCTGACCGCCCTTTTGGCCTACGTGCACCGGGCCAACGGCCGGCGCGGCGCCGTTTCACGTGAAACACGGCGGGTGCCGGGACGCCATGGCAGTCAAGCCCCGTCCGCCCCTTTCTCCTGAAGCGTTCCAGGCGTTGACCGGGGTTGCCGACGGCACCCTGGCGCGCCTCGCCGCCTATGTGGACCTGCTCGGCAAATGGCAGCGCCGGATCAATCTGGTGGGCCGGGGGACCCTGGCCGACGTTTGGCGGCGCCATGTGCTGGACTCGGCCCAACTTCTTCCCCTCCTGCCGGCGGACGCCCGTGCCGTCCTTGACCTGGGCAGCGGCGCCGGATTTCCGGGTCTGGTGCTGGCCGTCATGGGGACGGCGCCGGTCCAGCTTGTGGAGGCCAACGGGCGCAAATGCGCCTTCCTGCGGGAAATTGTCCGGGTGACGGAGGCCCCGGCCATCGTCCACAATTGCCGCATCGAGGACTTGAAACCCTTTGCCGCCGACGTGATCACGGCGCGCGCCTTCGCCTCCCTGGACAAGCTGATCGCCTACGCCCGGCCCTTCCTGGCCGGCGGCGGCCTGTGTCTTTTCCTCAAGGGCCGGACGGCACAACGGGAATTGACGGAATCGGCGAAAAACTGGATGATGGCCGTGACGCGCATCGACAGCATATCGGATCCGTCCGGGGTGATCCTGAAACTGGAGGACATTTCTCCCCGCCATGGGTGACACTAGCACGATCCGGCGAGGTACGCGGATCATCGCCGTGGCCAACCAGAAGGGCGGCGTCGGCAAGACCACCACCGCGATCAATCTGGCCACCGCCCTTGCCGCCGTCCGCAAGAAGGTCCTGATCATCGATCTGGACCCCCAGGGCAATGCCAGCACCGGTCTCGGCATCGCGCGCCACCAGAGGGAACCCAATTCCTACCACGTTTTGATCGGCGAGACGCGCCTCGAGGACGCGGTCATGGACACGGCCATTCCGGGGCTCAGGCTGGTGCCCTCCGGGGTCGACCTTTCCGGTGCCGAAATAGAACTGGTGAACGTGACGCGCCGCGAATTCCGCCTCCGCGATGCCATGGAGAGCGGAGCCGTGGACTATGATTACGTCCTCATCGATTGCCCGCCGGCCCTCGGCCTGATCACCGTCAACGCCATGGTCTGCGCCCAGGCCGTGCTCGTGCCGGTGCAGTGCGAGTTCTTCGCCCTGGAAGGCATAAGCAACCTGATCAAGACCATTGGGCGGGTGAAACGAGCCTTCAACCCCGGGCTCGACATACAAGGTATTGTGTTAACCATGTTCGATAAACGCAATAATTTGTCCGAGCTGGTGGCCGCGGACGTCCGCGCCTATTTCGGCGACATGGTCTACGAAACGGTAATTCCCCGCAACGTGCGGGTATCCGAGGCCCCCTCGCACGGCAGGCCGGTCCTGGTTTATGACATGCGCTGCGCCGGATCCCAGGCTTATATCCACCTGGCCAGAGAGGTGCTCCGGCGCGAGCGCCGGGTGGCGGCCTGATGGCCGGCGACAAGAAACGCAGCCAGCTGGGCCGCGGCCTTGCCGCCCTGCTCGGGGAGGACAGCGAAGACTACACCGAGCCGGACAGGCTCCGGGTGTCCAGAATGGTGCCCGTCGAGTTCGTCCACCCGGGCCCCTATCAGCCCCGTCACCGGGTGGACGACGAACAGATCCAGTCCCTGGCCCAATCCATCCGCGACAAGGGCATCCTGCAGCCCCTCCTTGTGCGGCGCCACCCGGAACACGCCAACGCCTTCGAGATCGTCGCCGGCGAACGGCGCTGGCGGGCCGCCCAGCGGGCCCAGGTGCACGAGATCCCGGTGGTCGTCAGGGACTTCTCCGACCGGGAGGTCCTGGAGATCGGCCTCGTCGAGAACCTGCAGCGCCAGGACCTTTCGCCCCTCGAAGAGGCGGCAGGCTACAGCCGGTTGTTGAAGGAGTTCGACCAAACCCAGACCAACCTGGCCCGGGCCGTAGGCAAGAGCCGCAGTTACGTGGCCAACATGGTGCGCCTGTTGAGGCTGCCCGATTCGGTCAAGGAACTGGTGGACGGCGGCGCCCTCACCGCGGGCCACGCGCGCGCCCTGCTCAACGCCGAAAATCCCGCCGCCCTCGCCCGCCAGGTGGTACGCCAGGGCCTGAACGTGCGCCAGACCGAAAAGCTGGCCCACAGCAAGGGCGTGCGGACCAGGGCCCGGCGCCACGTGGCAGAAAAGGATGCCGACACCCTTTCCCTGGAGCGGGACCTGACAAACCTTTTGGGCCTTAAGGTGGAGATAAAGTTCCGCGGCGG
This sequence comes from Pseudomonadota bacterium, assembly GCA_022572335.1. Lineage (GTDB taxonomy): Bacteria > Pseudomonadota > Alphaproteobacteria > Rhodospirillales > 2-02-FULL-58-16 > JACZQZ01. The sequence continues at coordinate 4,914 of JACZWD010000085.1, read as the reverse complement.
CGGCGGTTCGCTGGTCATCCATTACCGGTCATTGGACCAGCTCGACGACATCCTCCATCGTTTGAGTCACGAGCCCCACGGCGCCGGGCCGCCGGCCCCCGGGCCCGACCCCGTCGAGGCGACCGATGGGATTGCCGCGGATGGGCCTGGGCCGCTCCCCGAAACCGCCGCCGAAGCACCGTCCGGGCCCGAAATTCCCGAAGACTCCGAAGACTCCGGAAGGCCCGCGGGCGAAGGGGCCGAAGGCGCCGATGAATCGCCGTCCGCCGCCGGGCCGGAGGCGGACCGGCCGGACGATCCCACCGCGACCGATAAGAGCGAATAAAAGCCCACGCCGCCACGGTCACCGGTGCTCCGGGTCGATCCGTCCCCGGATCGTTCCGCAACCGGGCCGGGGCCGCGCGAGAATACAGTGAACGGATGGGGCCAAAGGGGCTTTGCCCTTTTTGATCCCCACCACGGGCGGCGGCCCTTGGAACCCAATAATACGGGGGTCCGGGGGGGTTGAAATCCCCCGGCGGGGTGGTGGGGGCGGCCTGCCTTCGCCGAAGCGAAGCTCCGGCTTCGCGCAGGCAGGAGCCCCCCCATGGCCGTAAGGCCACCGCCGGTTGGCGGAATCAGCGACGGGCGTGGGATTGCCGCGCCGCCTGGGCGATGCGCATCAGGGCGCGGCCGCAGACGGCGCGCGCCGGCAGGCCCGTGGTCTTGCACTCGACCTCGGCCGCGATGAGGATTTCCATGGCGTCGGCCAGGCGGTGGTTGGGCCAGGCGCTCATCTGGGCGCGGAAACGGCCGGCGAAAATGAAGATGACGGGCGGCCTCAGGGCCTTCATGGCCTGCTCGGGCGAACGTCCCCGGGCCACCTGGGCGATGGCCAGATGCAGGCGCCGCAGGTGGCGGGCGACGGCCCGCAACAGGCCGACGGCGTGGAGTCCCTCCGTGAAGGCGCGATTCAGCGCCCGGTCCAGGCCCGGCTGATCGCCCCCGGCGGCCGCATACGCCACCGCGTCATACGATGTGGCGGCGCTGTCGCCGACGCTGGCGGCGGCGTCCTCCAGGCTGACGGTGCCGGGCCCGCCCTTATAGAGCGCCAGCTTTTCCAGTTCGTTTCGGGTCACCTGGCGGTCGGCGCCGAGGTTTTCCATGAGATACGCAAGAGCGTCCGGCGCAGCCGTCAACCCATGGCTGGCCAGGGACTCCGTGATAATCCCGCGCAGGCCGCGCGCGTCGTCCTGGTAGCATGCCAGCGCCGCGGCGTTCCCGGCGCGTTCGAAGACCCGGCGCAGGGACGAGCGGGCCCCAAGGGGCCCGGCCTCCACCACCACCTGGGCGTCGTCGCGGGCGCCGGCGAGGAAGTCCTCGAAGACCTTGGTCAGGCCGTCGCTGGCGGCGCGCACCCACACCACCTGCAGGCCGCCGGAAAAGCTGAGGGCCGCCGCCTCGTCGGACAGGCGCGCCGGATCGTTCGCCACCGCAACGGCGGTCAGTTCGACCACCCGGAAAGGATCGTCGAGGTCCCCGGCCACGTGGCGGACCAGGGTTTCGGCCCGCTCGCGCACCAGGCCCTGGTCGGGCCCGTAAACCAACGTGCAGACAACGGCAGGGTCGGGCCGGCGCAGGAACCGCTCGATTTGCGCGCCGGAGATCTTCACCGGCTTTTTTCCCCGCCTCCTCGACGTACGAAGAACGCGGCCAGCCGCGTGCGGATGTCGTAGGCGAGTTCGCGGGCGGCGCGGGCCTTGGCGTCCTTCTCCGCCATCAGGGTGGCGAATTCCGAGTCCAGGATATTGTAGCTGCTCACCACCAGGCTCCTGCCCGAGAGCACGATTTCCCGGCTGTCCGGATCCTGGAGGTAAAATTTCGCGAGCAGCCTGAGGTTGGCCCGCGTCGCAAACGCGTCCTTCTCGATCGCCAGGCGCTGGATGGACTGATCGAGGCCGACGTTCAGGAGGTACCGGGGGTTGGCCGGGCGTCCCCGGGGATTGAGGAGGTCCAGGAGGTTATTGTGCAACTGTTGGCCGAGGCGGTCGGGGATGGGGTTGACTTTGATGGTCGCCAGTTCGCCGGGGGCGTCCCCGGTCGCGTCGGTTCCGTACAGCGAGCGGAAGCCGCAGGCCCCGAGAAGGAGCACGACAAAAAGCGGCGCCAATGTCCTAAACGACGACATTGATGATCCTGTTGGGCACCACGATGACCTTGCGCACGGGCCTGCCGCCGACGGCCTTGACCACGTTGTCCAGATCCAGGGCGGCCGATGTCGCGGATTCCCGATCGCTGTCCTTGGGCAAACGCACCGTTCCCCGGAGCTTCCCGTTGACCTGGACGGCGACGGTGACGGTGTCTTCTTCGAGCAGGGATTCATCCGCCTCCGGCCAGGACGTCTCCGCCAACAGCGTCTCGTGGCCCAGCCTCTGCCACATTTCCTCCGCCAGGTGAGGCATCATGGGACCGATCAAGCGCGCCACCGTCTCCAGGCCCTCGCGCAGGACCCAGCCGTCCTCCGCGCCGTCCAGGTCTTCCAACAGATTGGTCAGTTCCCGCACCCTGGCGACCGCCTTGTTGAAATGGAACTTATCCAGGTCCGCCGACACGTTGGCAATGGTTTTATGGATGGCCCGGTGTGCCGTCCCGGCGGCCGGCGACAGGTCCCCGGGCATCGGTGATCCGACGGCAACAAGTGCGGCCTTCGGTTCCGCGACCATGCGCCACAGCCGGTTCACGTAACGCCAGGCGCCGTCGATCCCCGCGTCCGTCCAATCCAGGTCCCGGTCCGGCGGACTGTCCGACAACATGAACAGGCGCGCCGTATCGGCGCCGTAGGCGTCGATGATGGCCTGGGGGTCGACCACGTTGTTGCGGGACTTGCTCATTTTCTCCGACCGGCCGACGGTCACCGGCGCCCCGGTCGTGGCGTGCACGAGGGAGCCGTCCTGGGCGCCAATCACGTCTTCCGGATACAGCCACTTGCCGCCGTCGGCGTCCCGATAGGTCTCGTGGCAGATCATCCCCTGGGTGAGGAGCCCGGCGAAGGGCTCCTTGATGCCCAGGTATCCGCACTGTTTCAGGGCGCGGGTGAAGAAGCGTGAATAGAGGAGATGGAGAACGGCGTGCTCGATGCCGCCGATGTACTGATCCACCGGCAGCCAGTAGTCCACGGAGTCGCGCAGGAAGGCGGTGTCGGCCCGGGGCGAGCAGAAGCGGGCGAAGTACCAGGACGATTCGAAGAAGGTATCGAAGGTATCGGTCTCGCGTCGGGCCGGTTTGCCGCAGCCGGGGCAATCCACCTGAGCCCACGTGGGATGGTTCTCCAGCGGGTTGCCCGGCGCCTCCAGGTCGGCGTCCCCGGGGAGGCGGACCGGAAGGTCCGCCTCGGGGACGGGAACGATGCCGCAGTCGGCACAGTGAACGACCGGGATCGGGCACCCCCAGTAGCGTTGTCTGGACACCCCCCAGTCGCGCAGGCGATAGATCACCGCCGGTTTTCCGGCACCGGCGGCGTTCAGGCGGTGCGCCACCTCGGCCTTGGCCTCCTCGACGCTCAATCCGTTCAGGAAATCCGAATTGATGACCGACCCGTCATCCAGATAGGCCTCGTCGCCGATGGCGTAGGAGGCCGCATCGGCGTCCGGCGGGAGAACGACGGGAACGACGTCGAGGCCGTACCTGCGGGCGAATTCCAGGTCGCGCTGGTCGTGGGCCGGACAGCCGAAGATGGCGCCGGCGCCGTATTCCATGAGCACGAAATTGGCGACGAAAACCGGAAGCTCGCGCCCCCTGGCAAAGGGATGCAGGGCGCGGAGGCCGGTGTCGTAGCCCTCCTTGCCGGCGGTTTTGATGGCGGCTTCGCTGGTGCCGAGACGGTTGCATTCGGCGACGAAGGCGGCCAGGTCCGCGTCCCCTTCGGCCAGCTCCAGGGCCAGCGGGTGATTGGCGGCGATGGCGCAGAACGTGGCGCCGAAGATGGTGTCGGCGCGCGTCGTGTACACTTCCAGGCGGTCGCCGCGTCCCTTCAGGGCGAAGAACATGCGCAGGCCTTGCGACCGGCCGATCCATTTTTCCTGCATCAGCCGCACCCGCCCGGGCCACCGCTCGAGGGACTCCAGGGTCTCCAGGAGATCGTCGGCGAACGCGGTGATGCGCAGGAACCACTGGGCCAGTTGCCGCTTCTCCACGGGCGCCCCGGACCGCCATCCCCGGCCGTCTATCACCTGTTCGTTGGCCAGAACCGTTTTCTCCACCGGGTCCCAGTTGACCCAGGATTCCTTGCGGTAGGCCAGGCCGTGTTCGAGGAAGTCCAGGAACATCTTCTGTTCGTGACGGTAGTATTCGGGATCGCACGTGGTCACCTCGCGCGCCCAGTCGTACGAAAGGCCCATGGACTTGAGCTGTTGGCGCATGGTGTCGATGTTGTCGTGGGTCCACGCCGCCGGGTGGACCTTGTTCTCTTTGGCCGCATTCTCCGCCGGCAGGCCGAAGGCGTCCCAGCCCATGGGATGAAGCACGTTGAACCCGCGGGCGCGCTTGTAGCGGGCGACAAGGTCGCCAAGGGTGTAGTTGCGCACGTGCCCCATGTGGATGCGGCCCGAAGGATAGGGGAACATTTCAAGAACATAGTACTTGGGGCGGTCCGCGTCCTCGGACGCGGCGAAGCAGCGGCGCTCCTCCCAGACCGTTTGCCACTTGACCTCGGCTTCCTTGAAGTTGTACCGCTCCATGGCGCCCCGATTGGTTCCCGCGACCCCTGAATCCCCCGAAGCTCGCCGTTTCGGCGCCCGCCGGCGCCGTCTCGCGCCGTCTCCGAGGATGGCGTCTATTGTTTCAGGGTTTCACGGCGCAGCTGGCGGGCCTTGGTCAGGATGGCGTCCTCGATCCGGGTGTCGGTCCTGGCGGCCACCGGCGCGGGATCGGAAGAGC
>JACZWD010000084.1 GCA_022572335.1 Pseudomonadota bacterium | reverse complement strand
ACGTTGACCCGGCGGTTGTGGCGGCCCTTTTTCTCGATCTTGCCGACGCGGACCCGGCCGATCTCGCCCGTCGCCCTGACGTGGGTGCCGCCGCAGGGCTGCACGTCGACGCCCTCGACCTCCATCAGGCGCACGCGGCCCGTCCCCATGGGCGGCTTGACCGACATGGTGCGCACCAGGTCCGGCTTGGCGGCCATCTCGTCGTCGGTGATCCAGGTAGCGCCGACCGGATGGTTCTCTTCGATCAGGCGGTTGAGCTCGGCCGTGATGTGGTCCTTGTCGAGGGTCGTCTCCGGCAGGTCGAAGTCGAGGCGTCCCTTGGCCTCGCCCACCGAGCCGCCGGTCACCGGACCGTGCACGACCGCGCACAGGAGGTGCAGACACGTGTGCATGCGCATCAGCCGGTGGCGGCGCTCCCAGTCGATCCCGGCCGTCACCGTGTCGCCGGCGGCGAGCCCCGGCGCGCCCGGCCCGGCAACGTGGAGATGCCTGCCGGTTGCCCGGTCCACGTAGGTGTCGACGATGGGGACGACGCGCCCGCCCCCGGCGCGCAGGCTCCCGGTGTCCCCCGGCTGGCCGCCGCCCTTGGGATAGAACACGGTGCGGTCGAGCTCGATGCCGTTTTCGTCGGCGGCGACGACCACGGCCTCGCAGGTGCGCGCATAAGGATCGGCGCGGAAAATCTCCTCGGTCATCGGGGCTCTCCCTGGGTTCACCGCATAAGGCGACGCGCGGACTCAATCGTCGTCTTCAAACGCCCGCCGCTGGTGGGTGTCCAGCGCCAGGACCATGAGCGCCAGCTTGGCGTTGTCGGTATTGGAACACCCCGCGGTCACGGCCCCGTTCTTCCACAGGACGGAGACGGCCACGGCCTCGATCTCGTCCAGTTTGCCGAGCCCGTCGTTGAAAATTTCCGCGATCGTGGTGCCATGCAGGCTGCGGATTTCGGCCATCGTTCCTCTCCTCGATCTGCTCCGCCGGCGGCGCCGGTCCGGTGGCAATCCGTTTTCAACCGTCCACCCCGAAAGGCGTCACCGTATGGGCGTGGTTCAGGGGCCCGTGGCCGTGGCCCAGTCCGGGGGCGGTCAGGATCGCCTCGTGGACGTAGCGCCGCGCCCGGGCCACGGCGTCGCGCACCGCCATCCCCTGGGCCAGGCCGGTGGCGGTCGCCGAGGCCAGGGTGCATCCCGTGCCGTGGGTATGGGGCGTGTCGATCCTCGGGCTCTCGAAGACCTCGACGATTTCCCCGTCCACGGCCAGGATGTCGATGACCGTCTCTCCCGGCAGGTGGCCGCCCTTCAGCAGGACGGCCCCGGCGCCCGCGGCGGCCAGTTTCCGCGCCACGGTCCCGGCGTCGTCGGGGCCGCGCACCGTGAGGCCGGTGAGCGCCTCGGCCTCCGCCACGTTGGGCATCAGCACATGGGCCAGGGGGATCATGCGCGCCTTCAGGCTGGCCATGGCCTCCGGCGCCAGGAGGGACTCGCCGCCCTTGGCCACCATCACCGGATCGACGACGATGGGGACGCGCCGGCCGCCGGCCGCGGCCTCGGCCTCGGCTTCCAGGACATCGCACACCGCCTCGATGACGTCGGGCCTGTGCAGCATGCCCACCTTCACGCAGTCGGCTCCGATGTCCGACAGCACGACGCGCATCTGCTCGGCGACGAAGTCGGCCGGCACGTCGTGGATGGAGAACACGCCCCGGGTGTTCTGCGCCGTCAGCGCGGTGACGGCGGTCATGGCATAGCCGCCGAGGGCGGTGACCGTCTTGATGTCGGCCTGGATGCCCGCGCCGCCGCCCGAATCGGAACCGGCGACGATGAGGACGCGTCCCGCCATCGCCCCCGCCCCGCGGGGCGTCATCGGGCGGCGTGGCCGATGACGCCGGCGATGTCGTCGACCACGGCGCCGATCAGGTCCTCGTCCTCGCCCTCGGCCATGACGCGGATCACGGGCTCGGTTCCCGACCGGCGGACGAGCAGCCGCCCCGTCTTGCCCAGCCGTTTCTCCGCCGCCGCGATGGCCGCCTTCACCGAGTCGTGCTCGAGGGGACGGCCGCCGTTGAACGATACGTTGCGCAGGCGCTGGGGCAGCGCCTCGAAGACGCGGCAGACCTCGCTCGCCGGGCGCCGGCGCTGGACGATCACGGCCAGGACCTGGAGCGCCGCGATCAGGCCGTCGCCGGTCGTGCTGTAGTCGCCCAGGATGAGGTGGCCGGATTGCTCGCCACCCAGGTTGAACCCGTGTCGGCGCATGTGCTCGACCACGTAGCGGTCGCCGACGGGGGTGCGCACCAGGTCCAGTCCGACGCCGTCCAGGTAGCGCTCGAGCCCCAGGTTGGACATCACCGTGGCGACCACGCCGCCGCCCTTGAGCTGGCCGTTGCCGGCCCAGTGCCCGGCCACCAGGCCCATCATCTGGTCGCCGTCGATCAGCGCGCCGGTCTCGTCGGCGATCAGCACCCGGTCCGCGTCGCCGTCCAGCGCGAGGCCGAGATCGGCGCCGTTGGGCGCCACCTGGCCGCACATGGTCTCGACGCACGTGGAGCCGCAGTCCTTGTTGATGTTGAATCCGTCCGGCTGGACCCCGATGGATATCACCTCGGCGCCCAGTTCCCACAGGATTTCCGGGGCCACCTTGTAGGCGGCGCCGTTGGCGCAGTCGACGACCACCTTCAGGCCGTCGAGGCGCAGGCCCTTGGGAAAGGTCTGTTTGACGTGCTCGGTGTAGCGTCCCTGGGCGTCGTCCAGGCGCTTGGCGCGCCCGAGCTCGGCCGGCGCCACGAGGTCGCCGCTCATGTCGCCGTCCATGCGCCGTTCGATCTCCGCCTCGACCTCGTCCGACAGCTTGTAGGCGTCCGGCCCGAACAGCTTGAGGCCGTTGTCCTCGTACGGATTGTGCGAGGCCGAGATCATCACCCCCAGGTCGGCCCTGAGGCTGCGCGTCAGCATGGCCACCGCCGGCGTCGGCAGGGGCCCGACCAGGATCACGTCCATGCCCATGGAGACGAAGCCGGCGGTCAGCGCCGGCTCGATCAGGTAGCCGGACAACCGCGTGTCCTTGCCGATGACCACCCGGTGGCGGTGGTTGCCCCTGGTGAAGTGCGCGGCCGCCGCCATGCCGACCCTGAGCGCGGTCGCGGCGGTCATCGGTTCACGATTGGCGGTGCCACGGATGCCGTCGGTCCCGAACAGCTTTCGCGTCATGGTGTCTCCCCTGCCCCGCGCTCGGCTCCGCTATCCTCAAGCGGTTATATCAGAAAGGTCCCCCTTCCTTAAGAGGCTTCTGCGCCGCCGCCCGGTGTTGCCCCGGCGCCGGCGGCGTCGATGGCCGACCACACGGCGAGCGCCTGGCGGGTCTCGGCGACGTCGTGGACGCGCAGGACGTGGGCGCCCTGGGCCACCGCGGCGAGCGCCGCGGCGAGGGACCCAGCGAGGCGCTGTTTCGGCGCCTCCCCCCGGCTCAGCCGGGCGATGAAGCTCTTGCGCGAAACCCCGAGCACGAGCGCGCACCCGAGGCCGTGGTAGAGCGCCAGGCGGTTGAGGATGCGGACGTTGTGGTCGACGGTCTTGCCGAAGCCGATTCCCGGATCGACGGCGATGCGCGTCCGTTCCACGCCCGCCGCCTCGCACGCCGCCACGCGCCCGGCAAGATAGTCGTAGACGTCGAGCGCCGCGTCCTCGTAGCGGGGTTCGTCCTGCATGGTCCTGGGGTCGCCCTGCATGTGCATGAGGATCACCGGCGCGCCGCGGGCCGCCGCCACCCCCAGGGACCCGGGATCCCCGGTGAGCGCGGTTACGTCGTTGATGATGGCGGCCCCGCCGTCCAGCGCCGCCTCCATGACCCGGGCGCGGCGGGTGTCGACGGAGACCACGAGACCGGCCTCGCTGAGGCCGCGGACCACGGGCAGCACCCGGGCCAGCTCGTCGTCGACGGACACCGGCGCCGCCCCCGGCCGGGTGGATTCGCCGCCCACGTCCACGATGTCGGCCCCGGCGTCGGCCAGCGCCCGGCCGCGGGCCAGGGCCCGGCCGGCGTCCAGGGCCTCGCCGCCGTCGGAGAAGCTGTCGGGGGTGACGTTGATGATCCCCATGATCAGGGGGCGGCCAAGCGCCAATCCAGCGAAGGCGGCGGGCGGGTTCGCCAGGCGCTCGAGCAGCCCCGATGCGTACCCACCCACGTCCCCGCCTTCCGCCTTCGCCCAGCGCAGCGTCTCCTCCGGGGAAGCGACGGCGGTGGTCACCCCGTCGGCGCCGCGCACCAGGACCTCGAGGCGGGAAATATCGCTCCCGGCGCCGGCGACGGGCCCCAGGGGACGCAGGTAAAGGCGTGAAGCCGGAGCCTCGCCTTTACGCAGGAAGCCCCGCGGCAAGGCGGGGCTTTTTTCTGCACTGACGTCGGCCGGCACGGCCCACCGGGCGTCGGCCATCAGGATTCGGGCTGTGGCGCGGTCTTCAGGGGGCCGGGGTGTTCCTTGGCCTTTCTGCCGCTCGCGGGAACGGAGGCCCCGTGCCCCGGGTCCTTCGGTGCCTCGTCCTCTTCCGGGCGGACGATGGACTCGCCCCTGAGCAGGGCTTTCACTTCGTCGCCGGTCAGCGTCTCGTATTCGAGCAGCGCCTCCCCCAGGGTCTCCAGGTCGTCGCGGTGTTCCTCCAGGATGGCGCGGGCCGTCGCCCCCGCTTCGTCGATGAGGCCGCGGATCTCCTCGTCGATGATCTTGGCGGTCGCGTCGGAGACGTTCTTGCGCTGGGTCACCGAATGGCCGAGGAAGATTTCCTCCTCGTTCTCCGCATACCTGAGCGTCCCCAGCCTTTCGCTGAAACCGAACTCGGTGACCATGCGCCGCGCCAACGCGGTCGCCTGCTTGATGTCGTCACCGGCGCCGGTGGTGACGTTCTCGGGCCCGAAGATGATCTCTTCGGCAACCCGGCCGCCGAACATCATCGCCAGTCTCGACTTAAGCTCGACCTTGGAATTGCTGTAGCGGTCCCGTTCGGGCAGGGTCAAGGTCACGCCGAGCGCCCGGCCGCGGGGAATGATCGTCACCTTGTGCAGCGGGTCGTGCTTGGGCACGTACAGCGCCACCAGGGCGTGCCCCGCCTCGTGATACGCGGTCAGCTTCTTCTCTTCGTCGGTCATGACCATGGAGCGGCGCTCGGGACCCATCATCACCTTGTCCTTGGCCGCCTCGAACTCGTCCATGGTGACGACGCGCCTGCCCCGGCGCGCCGCCAGCAGCGCCGCCTCGTTGACCAGGTTGGCGAGATCGGCGCCGGAAAAGCCCGGCGTGCCGCGGGCAATGACGCGGGCATCGACGTCGGGCGCCAGCGGCACCTTGCGCATGTGGACCTTCATGATCTTCTCGCGGCCCAGGATATCGGGATTGGGCACCACCACCTGGCGGTCGAAACGGCCGGGCCTGAGCAGCGCCGGGTCGAGAACGTCGGGCCGGTTGGTGGCCGCGATGAGGATGACGCCCTCGTTGGATTCGAACCCGTCCATCTCGACCAGGAGCTGGTTCAGGGTCTGCTCGCGCTCGTCGTTGCCGCCGCCCAGACCGGCGCCCCGGTGGCGGCCGACGGCGTCAAGCTCGTCGATGAAGATGATGCAGGGCGCGTTCTTCTTGCCCTGTTCGAACATGTCGCGGACACGCGCCGCGCCGACGCCGACAAACATCTCGACGAAGTCCGAACCGGAGATGGTGAAGAACGGCACGTTGGCCTCGCCGGCGATGGCGCGCGCCAACAGGGTCTTGCCGGTGCCCGGCGGCCCCACCAGGAGGCACCCCTTGGGGAGCTTGCCGCCAAGGCGCTGGAATTTCTGGGGGTCTTTGAGGAAATCGATGATCTCCTCGACCTCCTGCTTGGCCTCGTCGATACCGGCGACGTCGTCGAACGTTATGCGGGCCGACTTTTCCGTCAGCAAGCGCGCCTTCGACTTGCCGAACCCCATGGCCCTGCCGCCGCCGGACTGCATCTGCCGCATGAAAAAGATCCACACCCCGATCAACAGCAGCATGGGGAACCACGAGATCAGGATGCCCCAAAACGTGGGCGTCCCATCGTCCGCCGGCACGGCGCTGATGCGTACGCGCCCCTCGGTCAGCTTGGCAACCAGGTCGGCGTCATCCGGCGCATAGGTGGAAAAATTGCGCCCATCCCGGTAATGACCGGTGATGTTGTTGCCCTGCATGGTGACGTCGCGGATCTCGCCGCTTTCAACCGCGGTCACGAAATCGGAAAACGCCAGTTGCGCCTGCGTTCCCTCGCGGGACGACCCCTGGAACAGGTTGAACAGCGAGAACACGAGCAGGGCAATGATGACCCACAGCGCCAGATTGCGGCCGAAATTCACCTATCCCTTCCTTCCTTGCCTTGCAAACGGGGACCGTCGACCATTCCCGGGATTCGGCCCCTTACGCCACGTTCGGGCGCCGAACCTTTCCCGTTCCCAAGAAATAATACGCGAGAAACGTTACGCAAGCCTAAACCCCACCCCGGAGATGCTATTCGGCGGACAAAACGCGATGCGCCCGAACCCCACGCCCGGCCCGCACCCGCCTGCACGAGTATAATACAAATGGGGAACGGCGAAAACACCCAATTCGTCCCGCAGCGCCGGCAGCGACAGCCTGACGGCGGCCGGAACCGGGGCCCCCTTGAGGTCCGGCCGGTCGGCGGCCACCTCGGCCCAGCCCTCGCGCCCCAGGCGCGTCAGGTGGGCGGGATGCCGCGGGCGCGGGGCGCCTTCGCCGGTGGCGGCGAAACGGATGACGAAGCGGCCATCCCAGACGACCTGCGTCCCGGGAACGGCGGCAAGGGGCTCGGGCATTCCACGCATCTCGCGGCAGACCAGGATTCTGTACCGCTCGGCCAGGATCCGGCACCCGCCCAGGGTCCGGGCCTGGCCCAGCTTTCCGCCCACAACCACGGCGTGGAGCCGTTCCAGTTTCTCCCGCCTGGGCGCATATTCGCGTCCCCCCACGCACATGAGGATGCGGGCCAGGGCCCTGAAGGATACGTCTTCGGGCGCCGCCGCCAGGGTGGACTGGTCGAGGCGGGCGTATCCCGCGGGGTGGACGGTGCAACACACCGCCAACAGGGCCGAGGCGGCGTTTTCCAGCGCAATGCGCACGTGTCCCACCCGGTTCGCCTTCTCGGCCAGCACTGCCGGCGACATCCCCGACCGCGCCAAGGCCGGCAGGGCCGCCCGGATCCGCGTCCGGGCGAAGGCGGCGTCGCGGTTGGACGGATCCTCCAGCCATTCCTGGCCGAAGGCCCGCGCCGTCGCCCTGAGCCGCGCCCGCGGCACCCCCAGCAGGGGCCGCACCAGTCGCACCGCCGGCGTCTCGACGACCGCGGCCATGGCCGAAAGCCCGTCGATGCCGCTGCCCCGCTCCAGGCGCAGGAGGAAGGTTTCCGCCTGGTCCTCCTGGTGATGGGCAACCAGCAGATGGAGCACGCCGGCCTCGCGCGCCCATGCCGTCATCAGGCCATAGCGGGCCGCCCGCGCCGCCGCCTGTATGCCCGAAACGGGCTTGGGGCCACGCCATTCAAGCACGTGGTGGGCGACGCCGCGTGCCTTCAGCCACCGGCCCACCTGGCGCGCTTCGTCCGCGGCCTCGGGCCGTAATCCGTGGTCGACGGTCAGCGCCGTCGTGCTCCCCCGCCGCCGGCCGGCCCAGCGTTGCGCCAGCAGGCAAAGAGCCATGCTGTCGCCGCCCCCGGACACCGCCACCGCCAGGCGGGGGTTCGCTTCGAAGGGACCGACGGCCGCCATCATGTCGGCAAAGGCATCGTCGGAAACCGGCGCCGCGGAAGCCGGCTCCCTGTCACGCGGCGGCCCGGCAATATCCATCGCGGGTTTACTTGCAGGCGGCACGCTGGCGTTCCCTGGCCGCGGCCTTCTTGATCCTGTCCGGGGCATCGGGAAAATCCGTCTTCAGCTTGGCGAAGGTCACGCATGCTTCCTTTTTCTTCTCCAGGCGGGCCAGAGACATGCCCAGCTTGAGCAGGTCGTCGGGCGCCTTGGCACCCTTGGGATCGGCCTTGTAGCCCGCGAGGAAAGTCTTGGCGGCCTCTTTGAATTGCTCGCGTACGTAATAGGTGTCCCCAAGCCAGAAGCGGGCATTGCTGGCCAGCGGATCGTCGCCGTGGGCCTGGATAAACGCCCGCAAGGCCGCTTCCGCTTCGTCGTACTTGGCTTGGCGCAACAACCCGAAGGCGTAGGTATAGCGCTCCTTGGGAGTCCCTTCGGGCAACACCGCGGTTTCGGTCGCCGCCGGGGCGACCACCGGCTGCGCCGGTCCGGCTCGCGCCTTGGGCGGCGTGATCGCTTTCAAGTCGTTTTCGGTAATGGTCCCGAGAATCCCCGGCGGCGCCGCGAAACCTTGACCCCTGGCGCCGGGCGCCCTCGCCTCGACCGCCGGCGCGCGCGGCACCGCCGCCATCGGGGGCGGACCGGACACCGGGGCCTCGGCCACACCGGGCGCTCCGGTCCTCGCCCTTTCCAGCACGCTCAGCCGGTAATCCACGTCGCCGACCAGCTTGTCGAGGCGACTGTTGATCTGGCCGAACCGGTAGGTCAGCTCCTCCATCTTTCCCGTGGCCGCCCGCAACTCCTCGTCCAGCGCGGTCAAACGGATATCCAGGCGCGCCATGGCGGGCCCGGCGTCAGCGGTGCCGGAAACGGCGCCCGGCGCCACCAGGGGCCGTTTTCCCCCGCGCGAAAGCTGCCGGTTGAGAGCCCCGATATCGCGTTCCAGGCGCTCCATACGGTCAAGCAGGGACCTGAGCTCGCCGCTTTGGGCGAGGGCGTGGGGGGCGCTCAGCAGGGCCGCAACCACCGCCACCGGGAGCCATCCAAGGCCGCCCGCGGCATACCCGGAAAGGCCAAGCCAGCGTTTCATACCTGTTCCCCTGAAATGGTTCTGCGACACTGCGTACCACCGGCTCACCGGTGGGTATCACCGATGGCCGCGCACGGAATTCTGGCACCCATTCTAGGCAAAAATAGGGCGCCTGCCCATCCCGGCGAGGGCCGGAACGGGAGGCGCCGGAAAAAATCCGATGAGGGGAGGCGGGACTTAGACCCCGGCGCCTCCGGTTATGGCCGTCACGCCGCGGCGGTTCTGGGCCCAGGCCGACTCGTTGGAGCCGAGCGCCACCGGGCGCTCCTTGCCATACGAGATGGTCTTGATGCGGCTCGGGTTGACCCCCAGCGCCACCAGGTAATCCTTGACCGAATTGGCGCGCCGCTCACCCAGCGCCAAGTTGTACTCGCGGGTGCCGCGCTCGTCGCAATGCCCTTCGACGGTGATCGTTACCGCCGGCCACTTGTTAAGCCAGGCGGCCTGTTTCTCCAGGGTCCCGCGGGCGTCCGCCTTCAGGTTGTACTTGTCGAACTCGAAGAAGATGCGGTCCCCCACCTCGGACACGAACTCCGCCTTCGAACCCTTGGCCGGGCCCGAGGGCATCGCGGCGGGCGGGCTGACGGCTGGCGCTGCGGCCGTGGTGGTGGTTGCGGCGCCGGCGCCGCTGGTCGCGGCCTTTTCCTCCGGCGCGGTCTCGCAGGCGGCGACGAGAGCCGCGGCCGCTATCAGGCCCAAGATCTTAAAGCGCATTAAAATTTCCTCCTCATCGGCGCGTTTGACGTAAAAACGCACTGCTACCCCAAGCGGACGTGGACTGCCGGACCCTCTCGAATCTGAACACCGTTTTCTTTAATGGTAAAAGAAGTCAACTCCAAAAGATTTTCGAAGGCCGTTCGGCTTAGCGACTACCGTTGCGACTATATGATGGCCCCATTACGGAATCAAGGGCGACCACGCCGGGTCCGAGGCATCCAGCGGGGTGATGATTTCACGCTCGTTGTACCCGGTCAGGTCGATGGAGTAGAGCCGCGACCGGCCGCCGCCCCCCTTGGCGTCCGAGGGCTCCTGGCGGAAGAACATCAACACCCGCCCGTTGGGCGCCCAGGTCGGCGCCTCGACCAGGAAGTCCTCGGCGAGCAGTCGTTCCTCGCTGCCGTCGGTGCGCATGACGCCGATGAAGAACCGTCCTTTATGGATCTTGGTAAAGGCGATCAGGTCGCCGCGCGGCGACCATACGGGCGTGGCGTACCGTCCCTTGCCGAAGCTGATCCGCCTGACGTTGCTCCCGTCCCCGTCCATGACATAGAGCTGCTGCGTGCCGCCGCGGTCGGAGTTGAACACCACCTTGCCCGAATTGGCGTCGAAGCTGGGAGAGGTGTCGATGGCCGAATGAAAGGTCAGCCGCTTCACGGCACGGGTGCTCAAATCCAAGGTGTAGATCTCGGAGT
>JACZWD010000264.1 GCA_022572335.1 Pseudomonadota bacterium | reverse complement strand
GCGCCGGTGCCGGCGGCGAACACGACGGCGAAATACAGGAGAAATCTGAGCGCGGAACGAATTTTCGACCTGCCGCGCCCCGCCGGCCCGCGATACGCCGCTTGGGAATCTTCCAGGACGCCCATCGCGTCCGATTCCTCGGAGCCGGCCATCAACGCATCTCCTCGAGCGGGGTGACGCCAAAAACCATCAACCCCGACGCAATCACATAAGCCACTCCCTGCACAAGGGCAAGCCTCGCCGCCGTGAGTTCGCGATCCGCCGGCACGATGAACCGGAGGCTGGCATCGTCGTTGCCCTTGTTCCAAAGGGCATGGAACTGCGCCGCCAGATCGTTGAGGTAGAAGGCGACGCGATGGGGTTCGTGGGTTTCGGCGGCGCCTTCCACAAGACGTGGCCACCCCGCCATGAGCTTGATCAAACCAAGCTCCGACGGGGCGCTCAAGCGCTGCAGCCGGGCCTCGGCCAGGGTCTCGGCGCGCAAGGCGCCGGCATCGAATATCTCGGCGGCGTGGCGCATGACCGAGCACACCCGGGCGTGGGCGTACTGCACGTAAAAAACGGGATTGTCCCGGGACTGCTCCGTCACCCGGACAAGGTCGAAATCCAGGGGCTTGTCGTTGGTCCGGCTCAGCATGATGAAGCGCACCACGTCCTTGCCCACCGCGTCGATGACGTCGCGCAGGGTGACGAAGGAACCCGCCCTTTTCGACATCTTCACCGGCCGCCCGTCGTCCAGCAGGTTGACCAGCCGGCAGACCTTGACGTCCAGGTCGCCGGCGCCTTCGGTCACCGCCTGGACCGCCGCCTGCACGCGCTTGACGTAGCCCCCGTGGTCGGCGCCCCAGATGTCGATCATGGTCTTGAAGCCGCGCCGGAACTTGTCCAGGTGATAGGCGATGTCGGTGGCGAAGTAGGTCCACGAACCGTCCGCTTTCTTCAGCGGCCGGTCGACGTCGTCGCCGAACCGGGTGGCGCGGAAAAGCACCTGGGGCCGGGGCTCCCAGTCGTCCGGGACCTTGCCCTTCGGCGGCTCGAGGACGCCGGTGTGGACCAGGTCCCGGTCCTCCAGGAACTTCAAGGCGTCGTCGACGGCGCCGCGCGCGACCAGATCGCGTTCCGAGGTAAATTTGTCGAACCGGATGCCGAGCGCCTCCAGGTCCGCCTTGATCAAGCCCATCATGGCCTCGACGGCGAAGCCACGCAGCGGTTCCAGCCAAACGGCTTCGGGCTTTTCGACCCATTTCTTGTCGTCCCTGAGGGCCAAATCCTCGGCGACCGGCTGGAGGTAGTCCCCGCCATAACGGAGATCGCCGGATGACTTCAAAATCTCGAGCGTCGCGTATTTCCCCTCTCCGACCGCGACCAGGTAACGCAGGTGGAGCGAGCGCGCCAGCGCTTCGACCTGGGCGCCGGCGTCGTTGATGTAGTATTCGCGGGTGACCGTGTAGCCCGCCTTCCCGAGCAGCGCCGCCAGGGCGTCGCCGATCACGGCGCCGCGGCCGTGGCCGATGTGCAGCGGCCCGGTGGGGTTGGCGGAGACGAATTCCACGTTGACGGCGGCGCCGCCGCCCATCGCCGAATCGCCGTAGGCCGGGCCGGCCCGCAGAATCTCGGCCAGCCGGGCGTGCCAGAAGGCGTCCTCGAGGCGCATGTTGATGAAACCGGGTCCGGCGATGTCGGCGCCGGCGACCGACTCCAGCCCGCCCAGGCGCTCGGCGAGCAGCTCCGCCAGGTCGCGCGGCTTGATCCCGGCCGGCTTGGCCAGGACCATGGCGGCGTTGGTGGTGACGTCGCCCTGGTCCGCCTCGCGCGGCGGCTCGACGGTGATGCGCCCGGTGCTCAAGTCCCCGGGAAGGCGGCCTTCGGCGGCCAGGTTCCCGATCACGCCGAGGATGCGCTCGCGGAAGTGCTGGAACAGGTTCATGAGCTGCGCGCCTGCACGTCGAACATCCGGCGGTGTTCGTCCAGGGCGGAGCGGTCGGTCATGCCGGCGATGTAGTCGGCGACCAACTGGGCGGTGGCGGCGCTGCCCGGCGCACCGGCTTGGCGCCGCCACTCGGTGGGCAGGCATTCCGGTTCGTCCACGAGCAGCCGGAAAAGGTCCTTGACCACCCGGCGTGCCTTGCTGGTCATGCGGTTCAGCTTGTAGTGGGCGTACATGTTCTCGGACAGGAACGCCTTCAGCGCCGCCTCGTTCTCCCTCATCCCGTCGGAGAACCCGGCCACCGGCCGGCCGCAGCGGCGGATGTCGTCCGCCGTCGCCGGTCCGATCTCTTCGATGCGCCGCGCCGTTTCGGCCAGGATGTCGGTGACCATGGTGCCGATCATGCGCCGCACCGCCTCGTGGATGAGCAGGGACTCGTCCACCTCCGGGTAGGCGCGCGCCACGTCCGCGAACACCGGCCCGACCAGGGGCACCTCGCCCAGGTCGGCGACGGTGAACAGGCCGGCGCGCAGTCCGTCGTCGATGTCGTGGTTGTTGTAGGCCACGTCGTCGGCGATGGCCGCGACCTGGGCCTCGGCGCCGGCGAAGGTGCCGAGCTCCA
>JACZWD010000263.1 GCA_022572335.1 Pseudomonadota bacterium | reverse complement strand
CGAGAACAGGATCGCCCAGCTGTCGCCGATCCAGTCGTGGAAGCTGATCGTGCCCTCCGTGGTGTCGGCGGTGAAATCGGGGGCCGTGTCTCCGAGTTGCAGGGTCATGGTTCCACTCCTCCTTGAGCTTGACGGGCCCGGCGCCCGGCTTCCCTTGGCGGCGTACGCCTCGCCGATACGGGGCCCGTTCTGATGTTTCCGATATTCCCCAGGTGCCCTCTGGATAGGCGGCAGCATACCAGATCGTGGGGCCGTGTGAAGCCGCGTGGCGCTGGTTACGAAGAATTGGCCGGTGCCGGGATCGGCCGAAACCCGCGGCGCGGAGTCGTGAAGGCGTGGCGCCGCGGGTCGATTCCCGGAAAAAACGCCGATCGTTCAGCGCCATTGTCACGTCGGCGTAGCGGGTCAGGCAGCAGTCGCCTCAGGCGCTCCGGTGGACGGGATCGGCGGCGCCAAGCCGGTGGGGACAGGGGGTAGGGATCGGCAACAAACTCCGGCGAGTCGAAATCCAGGCGGATCGTCTGCCCGTTGCCGGGAGGCGTTCCGCCGGTGATGCGCTCCGGTACGGACATCGATCTTTGGTGGGCGCCGGTTACGCCGTCGACAGGAAACGCCGGGTGGCGCCCTCCAACACCAGGCAGGTGAGATGGTGGCTGGCATAGGCGCCGGTGTCGATGCCGATCCTGTTGACGCGGACCTCCGGCCGGTCGCTGACGGAATGGCCGTGCACCACCACTTTTCCGTGATCGGCCCGGGACTCCAGGAATTCCTCGCGGATCCAGAGCATATCCTCGGGCTCCTGCTTGTTCAGCGCCCTGCCTGGCTGGATCCCGGCATGAACGAACAGGTAGTCACCGATTTCCCGCACCACCTCCAACCGGGCCAGGAACGCCAGGTGGCGCGGAGGAACCGCCGCGCGCAGGGCCTCTTGAACGTAGGTGAACCGGTCGACAAGCGCGATGTGGTGCGGGATGCGGACGCCGTAACTGTAGACGGTGGCGTCGCCACCGACACGGAACCAGTCCGGCCCTCGGACTCGTCGTCGAGGAAATTGAGGAACACGTCGTCGTGATTCCCTTTCAGATAGACCGTGTCGAAGTCCTCCAGCGGCTCGTCCAGAAGCAGGTCGATGACGTCCCGGCTGTGCAGCCCCCGGTCCACGTAATCTCCCAGGTATATGGCGATTTTCTTGGTCCCGCTTGGCGTCGTGGACGCGTCCGCCTGGATCATCCGGTGCAGGTCCTGCAGCAGGTCGGCGCGGCCGTGGATGTCGCCGATGGTGTACACGCGCATGCCTTCGGGAACCCGGGCCGGGGACCGCCCACCGCCTTTGAACCGTTTGAGCAAGCGTTGGAACATTGTGTGGCCGGCTCCCCCCTTTTTTTGTCGTTCCCGTCGCCGCCGGCTTGATCCGGCCGCTGCCGGGATATTAGCACGAGCGGCTTTGTGCGGCCATCGCAGGGCCGCCCGGCACCGGTCACGGCGGGCGATGGTGACGGGGGCGCTCGCGGCCGGGCTACCGTGCGCGTCTCAGGCGCCACCATCCGTTTTCGTTGACCGAATAGATCGGCTGGTAGTGGCGCACGTTGCGGGAATCCACCACCTGGGCAATCTGATTGTCGAGGAGGAGGATCTTGCCCTTGTACCTTACGCTGAGGATCGCGTGCGCGATCTTCAGGTTCATGTCCTGGAGCACGACGATGCGCATCGATTCCGCCTTCCAGCCCAGGGCGCGCAGCGTGAGGTACTTGGCGATGGCGTAATCCTCGCAGTCGCCGTCTTTCCTGAAGAACTGCATGGGCGAGGCCCAGTAATCCCTGACCCCCCAGTTGATGGGGTCGATGATATACCGGTGCCGGTTCATGTACCGGTTGATGCTGTCGAGTTGTCCGCCGGGAGATGCGTTTCGGTTGTACGCGATCAATTCCTGCCAGTTCTTGTAGTAACACCTGGTGAACAGCGTCTCCTCGCACGGCCCCCTTTTCTTCGCCATCTGCCTGATATGCCGCGCCAGGGCGCCCGTCCACTTGGGAAACGGTTTCAGTCCCTTGCGCGATGTTTCTATGGCGCCGAAAATACCCAACGTCTGGGCCTGGGCGGCCGTGGTTCCGCCGACAAGGGCCAACGCGGCGACGCCGAACAGGACGGCCATGATGTCCCGGCACATCGGTTTTGGCATCGAAGTCATGCCGTCGTCCTTCCGTCCTTTACCGATATTTGAAAATTGGTACCAGGGCCGGAACGGTGCCACGGGGCGTTTAAGATTCGCTTAAAAGGCCGGGGATCAAGGGGTGCTTCGCTTGCGCCGCCGGCCGGGAATCGATGGTCGGAACCGCGCCGCGCGGACGCGCCTCAATCTTCCGGCAGGACGATCACCGAGTCGTCCCGGTTTCCCCATTCCCCCCAGGATCCCATGTAGTTCCGCACCTTGGGGTAGCCCAGCATCTTGAGGGCCAGATACGTGTTGGCGGAGCGGTAGCCGCCCTGGCAGTAGGGGATGATGGTCTTGTCGGGGGTGACGCCCCGGGATTCGTAGAGTTCGCGGATTTCCC